>JAISQU010000182.1 GCA_031274005.1 Spirochaetales bacterium | reverse complement strand
CCCCCGTAAGGACGGCCTATCACCGAGGAGGCTATCCGGTTCGCCCCGGCGATGATGCTTTTCATCCAGCCCGTGGAACCGAGGCCGGTGGAAACAATGACCCCGCTGGAGGACTGGGGTTCCCTGAGGCCGCCGTATTTGATGATGTACCGGGCGGAGGTATGGGTTTTCTGGCCGATAAAAAAATCGTTCACCGCCAAAAGTTCCTGGCCGTTCTGGACCCGGACCCTGGCCATGGTAACTTCCTCGATCTTCCGCTTTCCCGCGACAGTCTCCTCTACTATCCTGGCGGCGTCCTCCGGCTTAAAGGGGAGGAGCACCCCGTCCCAGCGGGCGGCGTCGGGATTCACCCCGATTACGGGCTGGTAGTCCAGGTATTTTATGGTATTCGCCACCAGTCCGTCCTGGCCGATAACGACCACCATGTCGTCGGGGGCGAAGATAAAATTGGGCAGGTATTTGCGGTCCAAAAGCTGGATATTGCCCAGGGTTTCCAGGTCCCGGCGGGCGTTTTTGACCGAGAGGCCGTACTGGTTATGCTCCTGTTCGTATTCGTCAAAATCACCCCCCAGCTGGCTGACGTAAAATTTCGCCTGGGAGAGGGTATTTTGGGCCGCCAGAACGTTTTCCAGCCGGGTTGCCCGGGTGATGATCACGATCCGGTTTTCAAACTTTTTCATGCCCCGACTCCGAACAGGGCCCTATTCCTGAAAACTATTCTGGCCGCGGATAATAGTGTTGAGAAGATCCGGGGTGATGTTCAGGTTGCCGATCTTTTCCGCCCGGTCGGCGATACCCTGGAAGGCCAGGGCCATGAGGCGGCCTGAATCAAGCCCGGCGTTGGTCAGGGATTTAAGCGTCTCCGGGTTGAGCCCTTCGTAGACCTGCATCACCGCCTTAAGGGCATAGGCCTTGGTATCGGCCTCTATTTTTTCGTTCAGGGTTCTCAGTTCCACCAGTTTCCGGTTCCGTTCTTCCTGCTGTACCTGAAAGTTCATCCGTTCCTCTTCCATCTCCTGCTGCCGCTGCTGCATAAGCCGTTCCGACGCCATCCGGTTTTCCTGGATTTCCCGGTTCTTCTGCTCCACGGCGATCTCCGTGTTAAGCTCGCTTTCCCGGATGATCCGCTCCTGCTCCACCGCGTAATTCCGGCGCTTAAAAATAGCCTCGTCGGATTCTTTCAGGATCTCCTCCCGGGCTTCCGCCTCCAGGGCCCTGGCGGTTTCGGAGTTCGGCTTTATGGCGGCGACGGAAAGGCTTAGGATCTCCGTTCCCAGGCTTTGTACCATGGGGTCCTCCCTGAGGACCGCGAAAACTCTTTGGGCCACATCGCCGGAAGCGACGAGAGCTTCCTTGAGGGAAAGTTTTTTCACCGCCTCCTTGGCGGCGATGAGGGCAAGGTTGACCAGCCGTTCGGGGAGTTTCTGGGGATCATCGGAGACATAACTCTTCCGGGAGTTATCAATGGTGTAGTTCAACATCCCCGAGGTTTTTACCGGGTCGGCAATCCGGTAGGTGAGCTGCCCCTGGATGGTCAGTTCCTGGAAATCCGCGGAGGTTTCGGCAAACATAAAGGGAACGTCGGCGCTTCCCACCGGGACCGCCGTCAGGGAAGTGGCGGGGGCGTAATAATAAAAACAAAGGCCCGTCCCCTGGGCGCTAATCTTGCCTTTGGTGTACTTAAAGACATACGTGGTGGGCTCAAATTTCGCAAACCGTATACCAAACATGGGCGGCCTCCTTACAGTAAGGCCATCCTACTATGAAACCCGGCTCCCGGTCCACCTCCCAGTCGGGTAGAACCGGGCGGTTACCCACCCGGAGCCCCCACAGTTACTGTGCCCAATTAAAGAAGGCATCCGGTTCCTCCGGAAAAGATTCGCGTTAATGTTACCGTATTTCCGGTTAGGGCCGATACGCCGCACCATTCGCTATTTTCTTGTTTTTTTGCGGAAAACGCTCGACCCTGCGGCGTGTACGAACAAAAGAATTCCCGCTCCGCACAAAATCACAAGCGCCATGAGAACGGCAGGCGAAACAAAAGCGTTAAACAACCCGCCGCCCCAGTTCAAGCCGAACAGCGAAGGGAACAGTACTGTGACGGCAATCGCCAAAGCCGCAAAAGTTGCCGCAATGACGATACAGCCTCTTGTCTTCGGGAACCCCTCTTTGGCTGAGCCCTGAATTATACCGAATATCTCTTTTAGTATAAAAAACATGAGGACGCAGACGATGATCGCCAAAACAATACCTGCCCATACCGCTATCGTATCAAGGAGAACATACAGTGTGCTGTCCGGAACCGAGGGTACGCCGCCGTTTAAAAGAGTGAAGATCCCATCGGTAGTCGATACGGGGTCGCCCGCAGTCGAGTTCATCAGTACGCAGACTGCCGTACCCTTATCCGGCCAAAAGGACATATTCGCCACAAAATTGGGAATTTCACCCTCATGCATTATTTGGGTCCTGTCTTTACTGACCATCCACCCGGCAGCGTGATAAAAGCCATCGACGGGTTCAACACTTTTATCCGGCTCGTGCGCTTTTTCAATCAGGGTGCTCCAAAAATCGGAAACATGAGTAAGCCCCATATGGATTTTGAGCCATGTCATCAACCCTTCGGCGCTGGATATGATGTGGCCCGCCGGCTTGTTGCCTTCATACATACCGGAGGGGGTAGTATAGGGGCGGGACTTCAAGAACGAAGGCTTGTGTCCGAGAGACAGCGTTCCTCCCGTGACATCTTCCCTGTACACAAAAGTATTTTCGTTCAAGCCCAGCGGCATGAACACCTCTTCCTTCATAAACCGCTCATAACTTTTTCCTGAAACTGTTTCTATTATATAGGGGAGGATATTATAATTGGCCGTACCGTATCGCACTTTGATGAAGGTTCAAAATCCAGTTCCGCGCCGCTTATCGCACGGACATTTTTTTCTATCATATTGCCGGAGCCGCTCATAAGAATGAGTTTGATGTGCGAGTGGTTGATCAGGCCGCTTGTGTGGTACAGCAAGTTGGCTATCGTCAGCTTGGACATATCGTAATCCGTATTTTTGTAGCGGAAGCTGAGCCACGGAATGTAGTCCGTTACGGGATCGGAGAGATTGATTTTGCCAAGTTCGTCCAACAAAAGTATTGCCAAAGCTGTATAAGATTTACTTATGGAGCCCAGTTCGTAAAAAGTGTTTTGGTCTGTGTGAATATTGTTTTTTTTGTCAGCATAACCGTAAGAAAAAAAATCCGTACCTTCCCTCAGTTGTGACAGCCGCCGAAATTCCCGGAATACCGGCCTTTTGGGCGGAGACCTGGATGTAATCCTGAATAGCTGATCCTGTATCCGTCGGCACAGCGACCGATCTCACAACAAGAATGGCTGCCCATATAAAACCCATGCAAATCCTTCTTGCTTTAATTAATGTGTTAATTTTTATTACCCCTTATATAATAGACATGTTCGGGAACGTGAACCTGCGGTTCATTGTTATTAAAAGCGGTACATAACCTGTATCCCGAGAAAAAACCCTTTTCCAATACTTCTTTTTGTACCATCATTATACAGTTCCCGGCTGTCAAAAATATACCCGGCGCTTAATTTTAGCATGGTTACATCCAATATCCCAAAAATGCTTGTGTGTTGTATTTCAAATGTTTTATTTCTTTCTCCGGAAAGATTGTAAGAAAATGATTCATTTTTTATACCAGCTCCAATTCCCAAAAAATCTCCAAGCGAAGATTTTTTTTCACCGGGAAGTGTCGATGGAAAAAACCTGTACCAAATAATACCTTCACCCATTAAATCTTCCACGCTCCGGTAATTACCCATGTATAAATTGGCACTAAAACGGACTCTCCTGCCCGGCGCTATGTTAAACGATAAACCCGGTGAGTCAAAAAAATCAAATGAACCATCAAGCCATTCGGTTTTAAATTTTAATCTAATAAGTGGCAAAGGCATAACAGGCAAAGGATCCCCATTTGGCAGATCAATGCCAAAATCACCGGCAGCTATAGCCGCTCCCAGGATAAATGAAAAGCTGTCGGCGCGCAGGAGTTCATAACCCCAGCCAATACCGGCAGTAAAAGTTTGCAACCCGCCTGCTATCGGCCGCTCTGAACGGCTATTCAAGATTGCCATAAACTGCTGCCTTTCCAATCTGCCGTCAAAAAGAAATTTTATTGTATGATAGTTTTCCGAAAATGAATAGAAAAGTTTTTCCTGTAATAAGAGCGGCTGGTACATTGCAAGCATTAGAAACCGATTGTGTACTTCGGTGAAAGGTGCTTCCATATCACCCTTCATAATACCCAAACCTGTTGTGGGAATGTGTATCCGCTGGTTTTCTACATTGATAAACTCATAGCTCAATTGCGGGATGAAAAATATATCCCGCGTTTCTTCCTCGCAATAAAGCCATATCTTTGGCAAGAAAACAAGAAACGCTGTAAAAAATACCACCCTTCACTGCTGTCCGGTATAAATAGGGAAAAAAACAAAACAGCTTGTATTTCAACTTCTTAGACAATATGAAAGAAATCACGACAAATCATTATACCGGAAGGAAATACAAGCTATGACATCGGACTTTAGTCCGCATATACCACCGTATTAGCCAGTTTGTTAAGCCGCCTGAGCAGATCTGATTTTGGAAAGGCCGTTAAGAACCACCATGCGGACAAGGGGGGTGAGGACGCTTTCAACCTATGACTTTTTCAGGATGATGGTACAATCCTTTTCCATAGTCTCG
>JAISQU010000308.1 GCA_031274005.1 Spirochaetales bacterium | reverse complement strand
CATAACCGCCACGGCAATCGCTTCGCAATTGCCCTTATTTTCAGGAGCTTTGGTGACACGCCTGAAGTGTACTGGTGACCCTCACCGCAATTTCCGGTCGGGACTTTCTCTCCCAAACCTTCGGTTTGGGAGAGAAAGTCCCTTGACAAAAAAAAGAAAACCCGGTAGATTCTGTTTCATCGTTACGTTCCCCTGTAGCTCAGCTGGTAGAGCAGGTGACTGTTAATCACCGGGTCGCATGTTCGAGTCATGCCGGGGGAGTAAAAAAGGCCGTCCAGGGGACGGCCTTTTTCTTTGAGTCCCGGAATTGTCACTAAATTACGCGAAAAAAGACATCCGTCAGTCCGGCGGCAGGTTTGAAAGCAGCCGTCCGATGAGGGAAAGGCTGCGCTCACGCATGAATTCGGACAGGCCGGGCTGCCTCTCTTTCAGGTTTTCCTCCAGGGTTTGCAGAAAGTTTGTAGTATCGCGGCGGGAAAGGGGAATTTTGCGGCCCACGAGAAGCGTTTCCATGTCGCGGTTGCGGTAAATATTCAGATGGTTCGAACCTATGGCAAAACGCAGGTCGGTAATAATCGCGCGGCTGGTTCGGGCCATGGCCGAAAAAACAAGTACATCCTCAAAACCCGAAATGGGATTTGATCCTATGCGGTGAAAGTACTGGGCATTCCAGTTTTCCAGCGGAATACGGATGCGGGTAAGAATCTCGCCGGGCTCTATGCAGAGTCTTCCGTCCGTGCGGGAATGAGTCACAGGAACCCAGCGGGATCCCCCAGCCCTGCGGAATTCCAGCCGCGCGTCCAGAATGTGCAGGGTGGGATGAGTGGACATGGTCCGCCCCTGAATGCAGATATTTCCCCCAAGAGTCGCCAGGCTGCGTATCGCCGGCGTCGCTATGGCGCCAAGGGTTTCCAGAAGAATCCGGGGGAGAATGTTTTTCCCGGCGGAAAGAATCCTGTTTATGGGCACAGCGGCGCCTATGTCGATGCGGCTTTCGGTGCGGCCAATGCGCCTGAGGTCCTCTATGAGGTGAAGGTCAATAACGGCGTTCGGCAGTTTGAGAAAACGGGAACTCTGATTATGCAAAAGCCATGTACCCCCGGCGACAGGCAGGGCGTCGGGCCGCTGTTTGCGAAGGGTAAGAAGATCGTTCAAGTTCTGCGGAAAAAAAACAGTCGTTTCCGCGGCGCCCGCCTCCCACGCGCGGACAAAATCAGCGGCTTCCATGATCTCTCTGCCTCCTGTTTAACGCGGCCGCTTTAACTCCCTCTACAAGACAACTATAGCTTGTGCATCTGCATATTATTCCCGACAGGGCCTTGCGTATCTGGGCCTCCGACGGGGAGGGGTTTTCTTCCAGCAGTTTGTGCGTGGTAAGAATCTTCGCGGAAGAACAAAATCCGCAGGGATTGGCGCCGGCCTGCAAGAATCCCTTTTCAATATCGCTAAACTCCGGCGTTGACCGGAAGCCTTCAATTGTTGTCACATTTCCGCGGAAAGCCGAGAAAACCGGCAACATACAGGCGGGGACCAGCTCCGCGTTCAAAAAGATGAAGCAAAATCCGCACTTGCCCTGCAGGCAGCCTTCCTTTGTACCCAAAAGGCCGAAACGCTCCCGCAAAATATGTATAAAACGGGCATAGGGAGGGCTTTCTACAGTTACTTCTTTTCCGTTCAGGGTAAAAGAAATTTTCATAACGGCGCCTCCTTTGAAAACTTTTTCCCGTCAAGAGAGACGGGAATCCCGCAAAAGGAAAGACCCAGGGCCTGATTAAGGGCGTTAACATAGGCGGCGGGAATACAGGCGTGAGCCAGTTCCCCTATTCCCTTGACCGGCCGCTTGCCCGCCGCGTCCAGAAACTCAATCTGCGGCGTGGGAACATCGCAGGAGGTAGGAATCCTGTAAGCGGTAAACTGGCTGCGGGGAATTTCTCCGTTAACATAATCTACATGCTCAAACATGGCCCAGCCTATGGCGGCGTTGACCGCCGTCTCAAGGCTTTTGCGGGCCTCCGCTTCGTTAAGAATGGTTCCCCCGTCGACGACCATCCAGATTCCCCCGATTTCGGGAATAAAAGTAAGGGGATCAATGCGGAGTTCCACAATCGAGGCGGCCCAGGCCAGTTCGATAAAAGGAACGCCCGTAAAAGTCTTGTCGTTCCAGGCGTTTGACGGCGGCAGATGAAAAGTTTTTGATACGCTCAGGGGCAGAGGGTTGCGGAAGCGTTTTTTCTTGAGCAGTTCGCAGCAGTCGGCGATGAGCTGCGTCATAATCGTAATGCCGCGGGAAAAAACCGAAGGCCCCGCGTCCCTGCCGCCCTCGGTATACACAGGGGCAATGTAAATATCCCCGGCAGGCGTTCCCAAAGATTCCGCGGCGGTGTTTTTCCATATCTCGTGCAGCGCGTAACTTCCGGGAACAGCCGACTGGGAAATGCTGACTTTCCCTTCCGTGTCCATGGACAATTCCAGCGTAACCGAGAGTTTCTCTTCCTCCGAGGCCAGAAATCCCGAACCCTGGCAGCCTATGGCTATGCCTATGCCCCGCAAATAATCCGGCAGCCGGTTTGCGGAAGTTCTCCTTTTGCGCGCGAGCTCAAAGGCCGAATGCTTGCGGCTGAAATCCGATATGCGGACGGAAATATCAAAAAGTTCCGGCGGCGGCAGATCACTGCGGGGCAGAATACCCGCCAGGGACGGCCTGGTTTTGCTCACCAGGTTCAGTTTCTTCCATTCCAGGGGATTCATGCGCGCCTGGGCGCGGAGGATTTCGGCAAGACTCTCGGCCGCGAAAAGGCTCAGGTTGCCGCCCATGCCGATAAAAGGCCCCATGGGCGGAAGGTTTGTCCGTACCGCGCAAACCTCTATGTTCACATTCGGGCAGTGATACGCGCCCAGAGCGCAGAAGGCGGCCCTGTCGGCAATTTCCTTTGCAAATACGCAATACGCGCCCGCGTTAATCAGAATCCGTATATCGGCAAAGGCCAGATTTCCCTCTTTGTCCTGCGCCGCCTTATAGCGCAGAACAGCGGGCGAACTCTTGGGAGTATACAGAAAATCCTCTTCCCGTGAAAAAAGAACCTTGATGTTTTTGCGCGTCAGCCAGGCGGCAAGACCCGCGTGGGCCGCTATCAGTGAAGGGTACCACAGCTTTCCGCCCAAAGACCTGTCGGGCGATTCGGGAGCGGTAACGCTGACAAGCTCGTGGGGCAGGGCGAGAACCTCACAGAGAGTCTGGTGCACATGGAAGGGCCACCGGCTGGAACTCAAAACATGCAAAGAAGAGGTGTCCGTGTCCCAGCGCACATACGCGCCGTGCGGCTCGGCATAGAAATGCTCCTGTATGCCTGTGGTAAACTCCTTCGTAACAGGCCCCTCCGGCCCGCCGCTTTCTTTGCCTCCGTTTCCGCGTTCGATAACCCGTGAGTAAAAAATATTTTCCGGTTTCGGGTTTTCAAAATTGAACTCGGCCTTTTCTTCTTCGTAGTCCACGACGATCTGAGCCAGAAGATCCTCAAGAATTTTTTCGTCGGGTCCCGCCAGAAGAAGCACAGGCTCGCCCTTGTACCGCACCTGCCCCGAACTCAAAATGGGAACCTGCGCGTCAAAAACAGACAGGGAATTCCTGCCGGGAATATCCTTGGCCCGGATAACCATAACGTTTTTCGGCAGTTCGGGAAAAACCAGGCCCCTGATTCTGCCCCGCGCAATCCGCGAGCGCTTTACCCTGATGTGCAGGGCGTCTTTGTCCATAATGTCTTCGATGAAGACCCCGCGGCCCTGAAGGATTTTCTGTATAGTCATTGTTTGGTCTGTCATGTGCGCCGCCCCGAATCTCCTAGTGAAATAACCGCGTCTATGACCCGGCCGATATCCCCGGCGCTCATGGCGGAATAAACAGGCAGGCTTATGACGCGGCGGTAGGTCCTGAAGGCCGCGGGAAAGTCCATGGGCTTAAAACCATAGCGTTTCTCATAGTAGGGATGTATATGCAGGGGAATAAAGTGTACCGAGGTTCCTATGCCTTTTTCCCGCAGCCTGTCGATAAACTCATCCCGCGTAATCCTGAGTTTCTCCTCATTGACGCGCAGAAGAAAAAGATGCCAGGCGTGCCCCTCGCTGTCTTCGGGCAGGCTGAGGTAGTCCCTGTCCGCGAAGGCCGCAAGGTAACGCCGCGCGATGGCTTTTCTCCTGTCAAGAAATTCCCGCGCGCGCCCGAGCTGAACCCTGCCTATGGCCGCCGCGAGGTCCGGCATATTGTATTTAAAGCCCGCCTCCACAACGGCGTAGCGCCAGGAGGCGTCCTTCGCCGTGTAGCGGTTCCAGACCTCCCTGTCTATGCCGTGAAGCCTCATGATGCTCACGCGTTTTGCCGTCTCCGCGCTGGATGTTACCACCATGCCGCCCTCGCCGGTTGTAATCGTTTTTGTCGCGTAAAACGAGTATACGCCGATGTCGCCCAAAGTACCCGCATAGCCTTCCCGCGTCAGGCTGGGAAAGGCGTGAGCCGCGTCCTCCACAACAGACACACCGAAGCCGCGCGCCAGGGCGATAATTTTGTCCATACCCCGCGCCTCGCCGCCTATGTGCACAGGCAGAATCGCCTTGATTTTTGTTTTTTCAGCGCGGGCCTGTTCCAGAGCCTTCTCTATGCCGCCGGGGTCAATGTGAAAGCCCCCCGGCTCAATGTCCACAAAAAGAGGATCCGCGCCCAGGTAGCGTATAACCTCCGCTGTAGCGGCAAAGGTGTAAGGCGTTGTTATAACCCTGTCGCCGGGGCCCACGCCCAGAGCCTCAAGGCCAAGGTGCAGGCCCGCCGTCGCGGAGTTCACGGCCAGCGCGTACGGAGCGCCCACATAGCGGGCAAACTCTTCTTCAAAAGCCTTTGCCTCAGAAGCCGTTGTAATCCAGCCCGAACGCAGAACGCGCAGGACAGCCTCTTCTTCTTCCCTGCCTAGCTCCGGCCGGGCGAAGGGAATAAAATCAGTATTCACTTTCATGTCCTGAGGCTTCCAGATTGGGGAGCGCGGAAGAAAGAATCTCCCGCAGAACTTTGCGGTTACGGTACAGCCCGGCCCTGGCGTTTTCGCGGAAACAGACAGGCTTCAGCTTTTCCAAAAGCTCATCAACATCGGGAAAAACACTGCCTTCGCGGATAATGCGGTTTATCTTCCTGTATCGCGTGGGCTCCATTTTTTCCGCTCTGTCCCACAAATCCTCGGTAAGTTTTTCGCCGGGCCGCAGGCCCACGCAAACAATGGGAATATCCTTTTCCGGTTCAAAGCCGTAGAAGCGTATCATCTGTTCCGCGAGATCCTTTATCGAAAGAGGGTCGCCCATATCCAGCACATAGAGATTGCCCCCCTCGCCCACGCCCCCCGCCTGTAGAACAAGGGAGGCCGCTTCCGGAATGGTCATAAAAAAACGGCTTACATCCGGATGCGTTATGGTCAGGGGGCCGCCTTTTAAAATCTGTTTCTGAAACAGCGGAACAATGCTGCCCCGCGAACCCAGCACATTCCCGAAGCGCACGACAATAAAATCCAGCCCCCTGCGGGCCCGCATGGAAAGAACAATTTCCTCTGCGATTTTCTTTGAGGCCCCGTAGACCGACGACGGGCCGACAGCCTTATCCGTCGAAATAAAAACAAAACGCTGAGTCCCCGCCTCCGCCGCGGCCTCCACAAGATTGCGCGTGCCGAAGACATTGTTGCGTATAGCCTCCACGGGATTGGCCTCGGACATGGGCACATGCTTGTACGCGGCGCAGTGAAAAATGACATTCGTCTTGAGCCGCGGCAGAATGAAGCGCATATAATCTTCGTCTTTTAAATCGCCTATGACAGGTACAATAGTCGCTTTCTCGCCGACCCCCTCCTCCTGCAAAATCCTCAGTTCCCGGTCTATCTCGTAAATACTGTTTTCCCCGTGCCCGAAAAGATACAGGCGAGAAGCCCCGCCGGAAAGAAGCTGCCGCGAGAGTTCGCTCCCTATGCTGCCGCCCGCTCCTGTTATCAAAACGCGCTTCCCCCGCAGATACGAAAGGCTCTTTGTCAGATTAATAGTAACGGGGCTGCGGGCCAAAAGGTCCTGGGGGTCAATCTCGCGGGCCTGAATAAGGTGGGCGGCGCCCTCCATAATCTGGGATATTCCCGGCAGAATGCGGATTTTGGCAAACTCGGCTTTTTGCAGAAGCTGATAAAGTTCCCGCAGCTTTTCCCGCGGCGCCGAAGGCATGGCGATAAGAGCCTCGTCCGCGGGCATCTGCCGCAAAAGGGAAACAACTTCCTTGATGGGGCCCAAAACCGGAATATCCCCAATATGCGTACCGATTTTTACATCGTCGTCGTCAAGAAAAGCGACGACCTCCCCGAAAATACCCTTGGCCCGCAGCTCCGAAGCGATAGTCGTTCCCGCGAAACCCGCGCCGATAATATAAATACGATTGTGTTTTTTCCTGTCTGCCATAGGCTACTCCGGAGCGCGGGCAAGTATCTCTATGCCCAAATCAACAAGGGAAACATCTCCCCCCATATCAAGGCGTATTTTAGCCCGCCCCTTGCGCTTGTCAACCTTCACAATCCTGCCCTCAAGACCTTTCAGCGGCCCCTCAAGAATCTGTATCCTGGCGTTCTCGTCAAACGTAACGGTAGACTTTTTAATCACCTCACCAAAAGAAAGAAAATGCGCGAGCAGCTCCCGTTCCGTTCCGCCCAGAGGCTGTATATCGTGATTACTCTTGAGAAAGCGAAAAAAACCCGGCACCCTCCGGATATTCCAGTACGCCTCAGGCGTTACCCTGTCGCCGGAAAAGAAAAGATATCCGGGAAAAAGAGGGGCCATAACCTGCCGGAATTTTCCCCTGCGCCGTACCCGCAGCATCCTCCGGGGAAAAAGTATCTTCAAAGGCAGGGCCGCATTATGTTTTTCCGCAAGGGCCATAAACTTGGCCTCCTCCCGGGTTTTTACCTGTATCGCGAAATATTCCATCGTGCCCGCGTAAAAATACCATATCGCGGCTATTCTGACAATGGGAAAAGCGCAGGGAGGTGAGCAGTGAAGATGAAGAAGGCGGGCGCCTGCCGGCCTTGCGGCCGTCACCGGGCTATCCGCTCCAATCTTTTGGCAGACCAAAAGGATTTCCGCTCCTATCCCTGGCGCGCCCGGGGGCAAGATATTAAACAGGCTTTCAGAACAAAACGGGAATTTTTTCCTGTAAGACCTTCGTGAAAGCGCCGACACTTAAAAGCATGAAAACCCTCTGTCTTGTACTCGCGCTCATCCTGTGTCCCTGCCTCATGATGGCCGAAACCATCATGGTCTCTGTGGGGGAGCAGGGGCTCCCCGGGGAACCGGACGCCGCGTACAGGTTCTGTTTTTCCGCCCTTGAAAGCGGCGTTATGGACGTTTTTTTCAACGCCGGCCACATCGTATTCAATGATGAGGCTTTCCGCACCAAAGAAGACCAGTACAGAACCGTCAGCCTTGCCCGTGAAGGCGGGGCTTCCATGGTTCTGTTTATTAACTGCCTGTATAACCCCGGCGACATAAAGGACAAAAAAACCGAGGATGGCGCTGTTGTCAGCCTGCCGCACACAATAGTCCTGGAATATATAAAGACATCCGATTTTAGTGTTATCAAAAAAGCGCGGTTTACGCCGTCCCTAAAAGACGCCGCCGACTTCGGTCATATCGAGGATTATTACGCCCTTCTGGGGAAAAAAGCGGCGGAAAGCATTCTTGCGGGCAAATAGGCCGCGAGTGTGGAAAACTCTTATCCGCGGCGGAATCAGCGCCGATAATCGGATTATGAAGCGGCTTATTTTCTTTATTATCCTGGCCCTGCTCACCAGCTTCAGTCTTTCCGCCCAAAAGGTGTGGGAAGGGGCCGTTGTTGCCGGACGTTACGGAGATTTTCCTCCCGCGGGATATTACGGCGCCTCAAATATTTTCCCGCGGAATTCCCTGGTTAATGTGCAGAACATTGCCAACGGAAAAATTGTACAGGTAATCATTTCCGGCGGACTTGAGGACCCTGCTTTTTTTCTTGTGCTTTCACGGCAGGCCTCCGACGCTCTGGGGCTGGACAGAAACGATACCGCCAATGTCCGGGTTTCCCTCGCGGGAATGGCAGGCGATCCCATTGTGCAGGGGTATTCTGATTTTCCCTACAGTGATGATCCGGAGGTAAACCCCGCGGCGCGGGCGGGAGACGCAAACTCCGCAATGGAAAAAAATCCATTGCCCCCGGGCTATGTCCCTCCCGCCGCATCCGCGGCGCCTGAAACGCCTGCCGCGGCCTCCGCAGCGCCGGAAACGCCGGAGTCTCCCCCGAAAGAGCCCGCGGACGAAACGCCTTCGATTTCTTCCCGCGTTCCCATAGACAGCGATGAAGATTTTGTCATAGACGAAGGACCCTTCGCGGAGCTTCCCGAAGAGAAACCCGCGATATCCGAACGCATGGAGGCGAACAAAGATCCCGGCGTCACGGAAGACTGGACAATCATTGATGAGGCGGAATTGGCCTCCCGCAGGGAGGAAATCGCCCCCGATACCGGAGTCCTGCCCGCTCCCGGTGAGCCTGACGCCGAAATTGCCGCCGGGCCTGAGACCGCGCAGCCCGGTACATCCGGCGAAACGGAGATGGAAACCATCATTACCATGGAACCCGCCCTGCCGCGGCCTCCCGCCGGAGATGAGGCGCCCTCCAACGAAACACTGGATTCCATCATAGCGGAGATCTCCGAAACACCAGCCCCCGCGGACGACGGCGAGTGGGCCAGGGAAAACCTGCCTCTGGTAGCATCCCTGCCCGAAAAGTCGTATTACCTTCAAGTGGCTTCCTACAAAAACCCCGAAAGGGTAAAGCCTGTTGTGGATTCCCTGAAAACAACCTATCCTGTTTATCCTATCGTGGTTTTGACCGGCGGCGATGCTTTTTACCGCGTCATGGTCGGCCCGATAAACGAGGACGAGCGCGGCCTCATGCTTCACCAAATCCGGGCGGAGGGGTACACGGACGCGTTTCTCAGGGAAAACAAATAAGGGAAATTCTTCCGCGCGCACAAGCCCCGCCATGAACGGGGCTTTTTTTACGAGATTATGCGATTACGTTGGGGAGACGCAAAATCCGGAAACCGGAGGGTCTAAATATCTTCTACGGCGCCCTGATTGCTTAAAACATTTTTATTGTAAAAGTCCAGAGCGGTGAGCCGGACCGATACGCTTGTCTCTTCGGCCTTGCCTTCTTTATGTGATTTCAGCACCGCCGACAGATTATCGATAAGTTTTTTTCCGGATTTCATTCCCAAAGTTTCCGCGGCGGCGGATATTTTGTCCAAATCCGCGCAAACGCTGTCGTCAATATTGGCGAATCCTTTCGAGTTAACAACGGCCAATACCTTTTCAACTTCTTTACACACGTTCTCGATAGTATCCATTCTTTCTTCTTCCTCTGGGAGTTTATTCCATACAAATCTACTATAATCTTTTTCTTCCATAACAGTCAAGGCTTTGGCTATGATTATTTTTTCAGGGTTTTGGCATTTTATGCAACGCTATTGCCCATAGTGAGGGGCTCTTTCACGGAAATGTGCGGAGGGGGCATAAACAGCAGGGCAATCGCTGCGCGATTGCGTTATAACCAAGAGCTTTGGTGGCAAGCCTGAAGTACACTGGTGACTCTCACCGCAATTCCCGCCCGCCTGCGGCGGAAACGTAATCACGGAAATGTACGGGAGAGGCATAACCCAGTACGGCAATTGCTTCGCAATTGCGTTATATTCAGGAGCTTTGGTGACACGCTGGAAGCGCACTGGTGGCTTTTCCCGCAATTTCCGGTCGGGACTTTTTCTCCGCGCGAAGCGCGGAGAAAAAGTCCCTTGTAAACCGTTCTGTTTTGCGGTATAATTTTACCATACTTCTAAAAAGGGATGGCCGGATATGGGAATTCGGGGTGAAATCTTTTCTACACGCTCAGGTTCAAAATCGGAAAGGCGGACATACTTCTTCAATGTCAAGGAAAACAGGAACGGGGATATTTTTCTGAATGTCGTAGAAAGCAAAAAGCATGGGGAAACGGATTTTGAGCGGCACCAGATTGTCGTTTTTCAGGAAGATTTGCAGGAATTTTTGCAGGCGCTGGGCAAGGCCGTAGAGGCTGTAAGATCCGGCGAACCGAAACGGACAAATCCCCCGGCCTTCGGTCGGCCATATCCCGCGGGGGGGACTAGCGCGCCTGCTCATACAGGCGAAAACTTTTCCGGTGGATTTCACAGGGGCCCAGCTTCAGAATAGCTTCCCTGTGGGCTTTGGTGGGGTAGCCCTTGTGTTTTTCAAAACCATAGCCGGGGTACTTCAGGGCGCAGGCTTCCATCAATCTGTCCCGGTAGGTCTTGGCAAGGATTGAGGCGGCCATAATCTCATACACAAAGGTATCGCCTTTGACTATGGCCCGGCAGGGAACCGGGCAGCCGGGGGGGCATGTGTTTCCGTCGATAAGGGCCTCGTCAACCGGAATCTTTATGCCCCGCAGAGCGTCTTTCATGGCGGTGAGGGTTGCCTGAAGAATATTTATTTCATCAATTTTCGTATGACTCGCTTCGGCTATATGGAAGGCCAGGGCCCGCTGCCGGATGATTTTTTCAGCGGCAAAACGCCGGCCGGCGGAAAGCGCTTTGGAGTCGGCCAGAATTTGAACGGGAAAATCGCCGGGCAGCACAACCGCGGCCGCCACAACAGGGCCCGCGAGGGGTCCCCTGCCCGCCTCATCAATACCACAGATAATCATATCCTGATTGTGCGCTGTTTTTTCCTTCTGGACAAGGGCGCGGCTTCCATGTTATTGTACAGTCTATGGCAGCAAAAACAGTACAGGCCGGATCCGAAGGCCAAAAAGTAAAAACTCCCCGCCGGGGGATTCATAATCCGGTTACCTACGCGTTTACCGTGGTGATTCTCGTCATAATCGTCGTGGCCTTTATCTTTGTCCCCGCGGGCGCGGGCATGGAAGGCGGGTCAGGAAGCGTCGTTTTTGGAAATTACAAGGGCAAGCCCATTGAATACATTCCCGGAAATTATTTTTCCCAGCAGGTAGACCTGGCAAACCAAAGAGCGGAAGAAGAGATGCGCGCCAGAAATCAAACCAACGATGAGGATACCCTGCGGGAGAGTCTTTACCAGATATGGAGAGAGGCTTTCGCGATAACGGCTTTTCACACGGCCCTTGTATCGATTATGCAGGAAAGCGGCGCCAGCGTCTCGGAAACAAGAATAGACGAGGCTCTTGTGCAGTACCCCCGTTACATGGAAGACGGGGAGTTCTCCGAGCGGCGGTACAATCAGGTTCCCAGCGCAGAGCGGCTCATTATACGCAATTCGACCCGCGAGGATCTTTTATACTATTCTTACATTCAGGACATGATCGGAATACGCGCATCCAAAGCGGAAACCGAATTTTTAAAATCCATGAGCAACCCGGAACGGAATCTGCGTTTTGTCAACTTTGCCTTTGATGAGTTTCCGGAAAACATGGTCGCCGACTACGGCCGGGAAAACGCCGAGAAGTTCTCGCAGGCCAAACTGTCCGTTATTACCCTTACCTCATCCCGCTCCGAGGCGGAGAAAATCCGCGAACAGGCTCTTTCGGGCGGAGCGGATTTTGCCGGACTCGCCATTGCCCAGTCCAGGGACACTTTCGCCAAAACGGGCGGCGACATGGGCTGGCGCTATTTTTACGAGCTTTCCGGTTTCGGCAGGAGCGACGACGACATACGCGCCATTTTTTCCCTCGCTCCCGGTGACATTAGCCCGGTCATAGAGGGGCCGGCCGGCGCCGACGGCCAACTGCCAACCTATTCGATTTTCCGCTGTGATGAAACCGTACGCCTTCCCGATTTTACCCGTACGGAGACTATCGCCGCCGCGCGCCTGTATATGAACACCTATGACCGCGGCCGTATTGAAGACTATATGCTGGAACAGGCCAGGGCTTTCAAAACAAAGGCTTCCGAATCTTCCTTCATGTCGGCGACTCTTTCCTCCGGCAAATCAGTAAAAGAGACAGGGTTCTTTCCCGTCAACTACGGGGATTCGCTGTTCCTCAAGCGCGTGGCGCAAAACAACGCGGAGCTTGCCGCGGCAGCCTACAGGGACAATTTCTTTCTGACAGCCTTTTCCCTGAAAGCGGATGAGGTATCGGAGCCCCTTGTGCTTCAGGATTCCGTCATCGTTCTGCAGCTTCTGGAAGAAAAACAGACCGATCCTGAGGAATTGTCCGGTCTTGATTTTTATCTTCCCAATCTGCTGGGCAGGTATCAGGAAGAAAGCCTTCAGCAGTTTATACTGAATCCGAACGATTTCAAGGATAACTTTGACGCGGGCTTCCTGAAACTCTACCGCTTCTCAGACTGATGCGGGCCGATTTACGGATTATAGACTCCCCGGAAGGCCCCGTCCTGTACAGCGGCGACAAACCGCTCTGCCATCCCCGGTATCCCAAAAGCCGGGCGGATGCAGCCGCGCGGCGCGGGCAAATTCGCGCTCAGACTCTTGTTCTTGTCCCTTCCCCGCTTTTTGGGTACGGCCTTGAGCTTCTTCTGGAAAATCTTCCGGAAGACAGCCGCCTCCTGTGTGTGGAACATGATGAGGATATAATGGCCGCCTCCCTCCGGCATTTCCCCCGGGGGCTTATTCAGGACCCGCGCCTCGCGTTTGTACGGGCATCCGATGTAGAGCAGGCCTGCGGCTTCGCGGCGCAGAGTTTCGGCGTGCATCTGTTCCGCCGCGTCGAGGTGGTTTCTCTGACGCGGGGCTATTCGCTTTTTCCCGATTTTTACCGGGACCTCGCGGCGGGCCTTCTTGATATGATTCAAACGTACTGGCGCAACAGAATGACAAGCCTGCACATGGGCCGGCTGTGGATGGGAAACATTTTTATGAATCTGGCCATGCTCCCCGCGTGCGCGAGCCTCGCGGAACTGGAGTTTACCCGCCCCGTGGTAATAGCGGGAGCGGGCGAATCGCTGGAAAGGCATCTTGATTTTCTGGCGGCCCGCCGCGGCTGTTTCGCTCTGGCCTGCGTGGATACGGCCCTGCCCGTTCTGGGCGCGGCGGGCATTACCCCCGATCTTATCGTTATAGCCGAGGCCCAGTTCGCCAACACATACGACTTCGCGGGTCTGCAAAACTGGAACATCCCCATAGCGGCGGATCTGTGTTCGTATCCGGGAATTCTCCGACGCTTTACAGGCCCGCGCTACATGTTTTTGTCACGCTTTACCGGGCTTCTCTGGTTTTCCCGCGATGATGTAAAGGCCGTACTGCCGCCTTTTATTCCGCCCCTGGGTTCCGTCGGCGTTATGGCCCTGTACATAGCGTCCCGCGCGGCGGCGGAAGACCGCCCCATTTTTCTTGCCGGTATGGACCTGCGTTACCCGGCGGGTAAACCTCACGCGAAGGCAAGTCCGTCCCACACCCTGCTGCTTGCAGGGCAGGGCCGCTTGTCTTTTCCCCATTATCTCGCCTCATGGTACAGCCGGCCCAGGGAAAAAGCTCCGCTTGCCGGCGGGGGGTCTGCCCTGAGCGACGCGGTTCTTGCTTCTTACAGGGACGCGCTGAAGGAAATCGCCCTGGGCCGGAAGAATGTTTTTACCCTGGAAGGAGAGGGCCTTGATTTGGGAGTCCCGGCGCTCTCGCACACGCAGGCCGAAATCCTTTTCGGGCAATGCCCCGCGCGCGGAAAAGAAGGGAGCGGCCTTTCGGGGGCAGCCGCGGGATGCTCCTGGGACGCGGAGAGTGTTTCCGCTTTCTGCGCGGCGCAGGCCGCGGAGTTAAAGGCCCTTGCCGCTTCGCCAGGCATCACCGCGCAACAGGCGGCCCGCATGGATTACCTTTTTCTTGACGCCGCCGAAAACCCGCCTTACCCTCTGGGCGAAGCGGGTTTTATCCGCCGCTGCCGGGAACGGGCGGCCTGGTACGCCTCGCGCCTTGCGCGGCGGGGAACTTTCTCTCAAGGCGGTTAAGAGTTTGTCCGCGAATTAACGTGAATTATTACGGTACGCAAAGCGGCTGTTCTCAATCGAACTTGTCGCCGTACTCTTTCTGGATGCGCAGGTCCATAAACTCCCGCTTTCCCGGAACTTTCGCGGTCATGCAATACACATAGGCGATGCGTCCCGCGGGGCTGCCCACATTCGGATGGTATCCCGCGGGTATTGATATAAGGTCGCCCTCCCGCACAAG
>JAISQU010000086.1 GCA_031274005.1 Spirochaetales bacterium | reverse complement strand
TGAAGGGGCGCGAAGCGGCCGCGACAGCGGCGGAACCCCCGAAAAGCCCGGTTTTTTGCGGCGAAGCCGCAAAAAATGCGCACGAATGATTACGGTTTTCATTTTGGAACCGGCTCAATCGGCATGCCTTTAGGCAGGCCGCGCGCCGGCCGGGCGGCTTCGCCGCGGTTTACCGTATGTACGCCTCGACTATCTTGCTGCGCTTGGGGTGTTGCAGTCTTTTGATAGCTTTTTTCTCAATCTGCCGTATGCGCTCTTTTGTTAGGTTGTACTTGTCGCCGATCTCTTTCAGAGACAGGGGGCTTTTACCGTTCAGCCCGAACCTGTACTGAAGGATTTCCGACTCTTTCCGGGAAAGAGTCGCCAGAAGACTATTCACATCGCTGCGCAAAATCTCGGTAATCATGATATCTTCCGGCAGATCATAACGGTAATCCTCGATAAAATCTCCCAGACTGGAAGAATCCTTTTCGTTGTATACAGGCGACTCCAGAGAAATAAGGTCCCGTGAAATATTGATAAGGTCGGTCACCTGGGGGACTTTCATATTCAGGCTTTTTGCGACTTCGAGGATCTCGTGTTCCTCGCTCATGGCGGCCTGCATTTGTTTGCGGGCTTTTTCGATTTGAACCAGCTCGTTGGCGCGGTTCAGGGGCAGACGGATAAGCCGGGACTTTTCGCAAATGGCCTTGAGTATCGCCTGGCGTATCCACCACACAGCGTATGAAATAAAATGATAGCCCTTGTCCACATCAAAACGCTCAATGGCGTTAATAAGTCCGATATTCCCTTCGCTGATAAGGTCCATCAGCGGAAGCCCCTGATTCTGGTACTTTTTGGCCACAGTGACGACAAACCGCAGATTTCCCTGAAGAAGTTTTTCCCGCGCTTCTTTCTGCCCCTGTCGGGCCAAACGGGCATAATGGATTTCTTCTTCACGGGTTAAAAGGGGTATTTTGTTGATTTCTTTCAAATAGACGGACAAAACATTCTCATCAGTCATAAGTTCTTTCCCAGGAACCGCTTTTTTGGTTCTCTTTCCAATACTTTTCAAGACTTTCTTACATTTTATCATTCAGTCCTCCTCCTTATATATATCGCAACATGCATGCCAACACTTGAGAAAGCGAAGGAAGATAATTCTTTGTCCTATAAAGAGTTACAATCCCGCAAAATTAAAAGGAATGTCTGCTTATCTCAAATGGGTCATATCTACACACTTATTACGATTTCTTCCAAATAGTGGGTCAAAAAGGCCGGGAGCCTGTCGGACTTCCAATAAATGTGAGCCGCAGACGCCTTGAACCTCGCAGGCCATTGCGGCAATGGCCCCGCCCCTAAGCGCAACAGACTGCTAGGGAAAGAGCTTCACGGGGTACTCCTTACGCCCGCAGCAGAACAAAAAAGGCCGTTCCGAGCCGCAGGGACAGGGAAAATCCAGTAAAGCCGCCCCCGACATGGGATGATTAACCTCTTCGAAATACACATAGGGCTCGTCCTGTTCGGGAAAAACAATGAAAGCACCCTCAAAAGCCATCATTTTCTGCGCCGCCGATTTACCCGTCAGAACGCCGGAACTCTTTAGTGCAACCCAGGCATCGTAAATCAAATCCCGGATCATATCTGCTTCAGCCAGATTTTCCAGTTGGTGGGATTTTTTCTGCCTGAGGTATCGTCTTAGCTGAACAGAGTAAAATGCCCGCCAGTCATCCATGTCGGCAAAATCCTGCCGCGACATTCCGTACTCGTTGGAAAACCAGCGCATATAATGAAGAACCGGCCCCGCCTTGATCAGTTTTTGCGAAATCGCCCACGTCCGCACGGCCCCGTCATGCACCCCCATTTTTTTGAGCGTCACCCCTATATAAAACAGAATACGGGCAAGATGAGAAATTTGTGTAACAGGACAAGCCGACACCGCCGCATGAAAAGACTTCAAGGCTAAATGCGGCTCATGATGCGCAAGCCTGCGCAAGCCCTGCCTGTAATACATCATCCATGGAACCATTTTTTCTCCGCTTGGCTTAAAAATATCGAAACAAAAAGAAAAGTGCAAGCTCCGGAATATGAACCATGACTTTTCCAATCAAGTTTTAATATTTGGCAATTCGGTAAAACCGCCTTGCAACTCTCATCATGAAGAGGCGGAACTCCTCCATAAGGGTTTCGCATTGGTTTACCGGTATTGACCCGGCAGCCTGCCTTTAGCCCCCGCCTAAAGGCAGGCTCTGAAAACCGGCTGTTTACTACTTGACCGAAATCCTTTTCCTCTTTATATTTGGGGAAAATTACAAATTAATATTTTTCATAATAAGCAGGAGGAAGAAAGCATGAAACTTCAACCAATCGGTGACCGTATCCTTTTGAAGGTGGAGGCGGCGGAGACCAAGACCGCCGGCGGTTTGTATATTCCCGATACCGCCCAGGAAAAAACCCAGACCGGCAAGGTTATCGCCGTAGGCGACGACAAGGACGCCATCAAGGTCAAGCCGGGTGACAAGGTTATGTATGACAAGTACGCCGGAACCACTGTCAAAATCGACGGAGACGATCACCTGGTCGTGAAAATGCAGGATATTATCGCTATAATCGAATAATCGCCTGCCGAAGCACGTAAAAGCCGTACTGATTCGTAAGCGGTCCAGCGCGCCGCTATCAGCCTGTTGCGCTTCAAGCCAAGCCATTGTTGCAATGGTTCATATTTATGAGAAGTCCGACAGGCTGATAGTGAAGCGGCGCTGAATTGTACCCTGCCCTTCAGGGTGAGGAGAGTCGTTTTCAGTATGGCTTTTTTGAATCCCTATCTTGTACGGGCCAGAAAATTCTCAATGTCTTCCATAAGGGAGGCGGTGGATTTTATGGAGCGCCGGGTTTCCGGCAAAGAAGAAATAAACAGGCTGCCATAGCTTTTGCTTATGATTCTGCCGTCGCTCACCAGTACAACGCCGTGGTCGGCTGTGCGGCGCATAAGACGGCCGAAACCCTGCTTAAACTTCATAACCGCTTCGGGCAGGGACAGATCAATAAAGGGGTTACCGCCTTTGCGCTGAATCGCCTCCATGCGGGCAAGAAGAATGGGTTCGGTAGGTACCCGAAAAGGAAGGCGGCAAATGATGACAAGGCGCAGGGTGTCGCCGGGGGCGTCCACGCCCTCCCAAAAGCTGTCGGTGGCAAAAAGGACGCTGGAAATATCCTGGGTAAAACAGCGCAGGAGGCGGGACCTCTGGTCATCACCCTGACGGAAAACCGTAATTCCCACCTTGTCGAGGGCGGGCCGCACGGCGGCGCAGGTTTTCATTAAAAGTTCGTACGATGTAAAAAGAACAAGCGCCCCGCCTTCCGCGGCGAGGATGGCCTGCGTCACAAACGCGGCAAGGTAATCCCTGTAATCAGAAGACTCAGGCGGAGGCGCGTCATCGGGTACGCCAAGAAGAACTCTTTCCTTGTAATTGAAGGGGGAGTCGAAGGCCTCTTCCCTCGGCTCTTCCCTGCCGGAAAGCCCCAGGCGCGAACGCCAGAAGCGGAAAGATTTATTCACCGTCAGGGTGGCGCTGGTAAAAACTATGGTGTCAAAAGGCTCGTACACAGCCTCCCGCATAAGATCTCCTATATACAGGGGCGTGGACACATAATTGAGAAAAATGTCGCCCGTATGCGTGTATTTTCTTTCTATCCAGAAAATTCTGTCGGACTTCTCGCCGGGGCTGCGGAACTGTTCGCAGACGCCGGCCATGTCTTCCAGCCTTTTCATGAGCATACGCATTTCGCAGGCTTCAGGGCTTTCACTGTCTTCATCGTTCAGGCTTTTCATAATGTCGTTCAGATTTTCCACCAGGGTCAGAATGGCTCGCTGAAGGGTTCGCATCCGGGTCAGCGTCTGTTCGGCCGCCTCCATGGTATCGCCGGTCAGGCGGAAGTTTCCCGCCGCCATAACAAGGGGCAGGCCGGCCGCGTCCAGAGATTCGGCGGCGGCCCGGACAGCCGTAATGAGCGCGGGTATTTTATCCTCCTCAGGCTGCGGGGCAAGATAAGACAGCTTGGGGTACAGGCCGCTCCTGCGCGAACCTTTCGTGTGCAGAAGCCGGCTCATGGCGCGGTGAATCATAAGTTTACTGATGCTTTCAGAAAAAAAACTCGTGGCGCTGTTCTCGATATTATGCGCCTCGTCGCAGACAAGCCTGTGAAAAGGCGGAAGAACCGCCGTCGCGTTGTATCCCTTGCCCCGGATGCGCAGAGCGAGGTCGGCAAAAAGCAGGTGATGGTTTACAACCAGAATCCGCGCCGCGGCCGCGTCCCGCCGGGCTTTAAGGAGAAAGCATTTCTCCCTGTACGCGCATCGCAGGCCCAAACAGTTATCCGCCTCGCAGCAGACCCCGGACCAGACGCCTTCACCGGGAAAAAAGGGCAGGTCAGAACGGGACCCGCTCGGGCTTTCTTTTGACCATTTTCCTATATCCTCAAGGGCGCTGTCACCGGCGTCAAAAAGGGTTTTTTCTTCAAGAGCATCCCGCAGCCGCCTGCGGCACAGATAATTCCCCCTGCCTTTCACAAGCACAGCCGGAACATCCCTGCCCAAAAGCCGCCGCACCAGGGGAATATCCTTGTCCATAAGCTGTTCCTGAAGGTTAATCGTCGCGGTAGAAATAACAACCCGTTCTTCGTTCTGACACACCCAGGCCAGGGAAGGAAGCAGATAAGCAAGAGATTTCCCTACCCCTGTGCCCGCCTCGGCGATTGCTATGCCGCCTTCGTTGAAAGCCCGGCAGGTAAAACGCAGCATATCGATTTGAGATTTCCGCGCCTCATAGCCTCCCATTTTTCGGGAAAGCCCCCCTCCGGGTTCAAGAATGCCGGCAAGAGCGTCTTCGTCAAGCAGCTCAATATCCGCGGTCTGTACAGGTTCGGCCACAACATAGACCAGGCTGACTTCGCTGTCGACAATAAAAAAACCAATGCCCTGATTACCCAGCTCTGAAGCGATACCCAGGTCGGCCCTGCTCGGCCTCAGGTTCGCGTGCCGTTCGCCCCTGCTTTTGGGATGATTATGCAGAACAACATCTCCCTTTTCCATGTGCGGCGACAGCGCGGGAACGGACGACTCATCCCCCCTGGCGGCGGCAATAACAGACCTGACCCTGCCTTCGGCGTCGATCCTGCCCACAAAAAGAACTTCCCGCCCCTGGGCTTCGAGGATGGCGTCCTGCATTTGTTCTATGACTGCGGGGTAAATCCGCTCCGCGGCTTGCGTCATGTGCACAGATTATCAAAAACAGAGAGGGAAAGAAAGACCGCAGCGTTACTAAAGCGGCCGCTTCAATCCCTTGCGCCCCGGGAGGCTCCCGCTGCTGCCGGATATAATTTTGGCCGGTCTTACTGTACGAACTCTTCCCGCATGGGAGTAAAAAAATCGACCAGGACGCCTTTTTCCAGGCAGACGCAGCCGTGGACTACGGCGTTTTGTTTCAGAAGCGCGTCGCCTTTTTTTACCTCGTGTTCCGTGTCCCCGATGGTAAAACGGAAGCGTCCTTCGGCAACATAGGTAATCTGCGTGTGCGGATGACTGTGCATTGCGCCTATGGCCCCCTCCTCGAAATAATTTTCCACGCACATCGCCTCGTCGCAGAAAGCGAGTACCCTGCGCTCTGCGCCGGGAGCGGTTGCCTCGCCCTCTATGTCTTTGCCGAATACCCACTGCCGGTTTTTATGATTTTTACTCACGCCGTTCTCCTTTGCGTATAAACAGAAAAAGGGGCTTACCCCGAAGGATAAGCCCTTTTTAGACTTACAGTTTACCGTCCGTAAATTTATTTTGTGTCCCGTATGCGCTGGATAATCGGTAAAAGGCTGGCGTATTCGGGCTTCGCGTACAGGGGCGCTTCAGCCTCCTCAAACAGTTTGTGCTGTTCCGGCGTCAGGTTGGTTATGATGGAGCCGGAGTCTTTCGCAACCTGTTCGTATTTCTGTTCGGCCTTGAGCCATTCGGAGCGTTCGACTTTCGCGCCTTCCGCGGCCGCGTCCTTTACGATTTTTTTCTCGGCGTCGGAAAAGCTGTCCCACACACCGGTATTAATCAGAACCATTTCGGGCGAGCACATGTGGGCGTCGGTGGTAAAATATTTGGCGACCTCATAATGCGCCGCGGTAATATAGCTGGGCCAGTTGTTCTCGGCGCCGTCAATAATGCCGTTCTGCATACCGGGATAAACTTCGCCGTAGGCCATGGGAGTGGGGGAGGCGCCCAGGTTGCGGATCATGTCCATCATAAGGGAGCTTTCCTGTACGCGGATTTTCAGGCCCGCCATGTCAGCGGGAGTTTTGATGGACCGTTTGGTGTTGTAGAAATTGCGGAAACCCGCGTCAAACCAGCACAGGCCAAGAAGGTTCTGGCTTTTGTAGGCGTTCATGATTTCTTCGCCTATGGGGCCGTCAAGAACCTTGAACATGTGGTCGCGGTCGCGGAACAGGAAGGGCATGGACAGGGCGTTTCCGATAGGGTTGATTGACGAGAGGGGGTTTGTTCCTACCCGGATAAACTGAATGTCGCCTATCTGGGTCTGCTCGATGGTTTCCTTTTCGGTGCCCAGCACGGAGTTATTGTATACCTCGATAACGATGCCGCCGTTGGTTTTTTCTTTAACAACGTCGGCTAACTTTTGGTCGCCCAAAACAGTGGGGTAGCCGTCGGGCTGATTATCCGCCAGCCTGTAGGTACGCACTTTCGCGCCCGCTGATGCTGATGTATCCTGGCCTCCGCCCGCGGCAAGAGGCATCGCGGCGAATACGGCCAGAACGAGCAAAATGACAAAAATCTTTTTCATTTCCTTCTCCTTTTGGAACTCTGAAAATATTTTCTAACCGGCTATGCCGGAAGATTTACTTTTTTCTGCCCCGCTTTTCCCTTGGGCTGCGCCAGGGATTGGAGGGGCGCGAAGCGGCCCCGGTACGCCGGGGCGGAACCCCCGGAAAGCCCGTTTTTTTTCGCCGCAGGCGAAAAAAAGGCGCCCAAAAAAATCCGCGTCCCCGGCTATGCGCGGCGCCTTACACGCCAAACATCATGTTCGGTATGGTCATGGAGAAGGCCGGTACAAAGGTAAGGAGCAGAAGAACAATGACCATGACCGCGTAAAACGGCAGCATCGCCTTGGCTGTTTGCTCGATGCGTATGCCGCCTATGGAACTGCCTACAAACAAAACCGTTCCCACCGGAGGCGTCAAAAGCCCGACCGCGAGATTGAGCATCATGACGATGCCGAACTGTATGGGATCCATCCCGATAACCGGGGAGGTTACAACAGGAAGCAGGATGGGGGAGGTAATCAGAATAAGGGGGGCCATGTCCATAACGCAGCCCAGAAAAAGAAGCGATACGTTGATAAGAAGCAGCAGCACGACGCGGTTGTCGCTTATGCTTAAAAGGGTTTGGGTAATCAGGCTTGGGATGCGCAGTACGGTCATCATGTAACCGAAGGCGGAAGAGGCCGCGATGAGGGTCATAACCATGGCAAGCGTGCCCAGCGTGCGCTTCAGGATGGGCCAAAAATCCCTCAGGGTGATTTTCCGGTAAACAAAGAAGGCGACGATAAAGGCCCAGATGCACGCAATGACGGAAGATTCAATCGCGGTAACAATGCCCGCGAATACCCCGCCCATAATGTAGACAACCGTCAGCATGCCCAGAAAGCTGTCTATAATGATTTTTACGGCTTCGCGCAGGGTGTGTTTTTCGCCTTTTGGATATTTCCGTTTTACTGAAATGATAAAACACAAAATACCCAGGGCGAGTCCCAGGATGACGCCGGGAATAAGCCCCGCCATAAAAAGCTTTCCTACCGAAAGCCCGCCCACGGCGGCGGCGTAGATAATCATGTTGTGGCTTGGGGGAATGAGTATTCCCTGACAGGCGCTGGTGATGGTAACGCATACCGAAAAGTCCGTATCGTAACCGGCCTTTTTCATCATGTCTATTTCGATGGGCCCCAGAGACGAGGTATCCGCCACAGCCGAGCCGGAGATGCCGCCGAAAAACATACTCGCGAGGATATTCACCATGGCGAGGCCGCCTCTCATGCGTCCCACAAAAACATTGGCGAGGGCGATCAGCTTGTCGGAGATGCCTCCCGCGCCCATAACCTCACCTGCCAGAATAAAGAAGGGAATCGCGAGCAGCGAGAAGGCGTCCACGCCGCCGACCATTTTCTGTGTTATGCTGCCCAGCGAAATTCCCGTATACGCGGCCGTAACAAAGGCCGAAAGCGCGAGCGAAAACGCCACGGGCAGTTTTATGATAACAAGAATGCCGAAAAGCCCCAAAAGCAGAATAATCGCGGTCGGATTGTTCATAACGTTGACATCTCCTTTGAAAAGGCCCCTTCTTTCTTTTGGGCTTCATCCGTACCGTATTTGAAATGGTCATAAATCTGATAAATTGTGATAAGCGGAAGAAGACCTCCGGCAAGTGTCGGGATAAGGTAGGAAAATCCTACCGGCAGCCCCGTTCCGGGAAGCCTGTTGTCCGGAAGCCGTAAGATATAGGACCACATAAAACCGCAGATCATCACGCCCAGAACGCCTGTCAGAATCTTGCCGATAATTTCTATGGGAAGAATTATCTTTTTTGGAAGGCGGTCCACAATGGCGGTAAGGGCTATGTGGATTTTGTCGCGCGTCCCCATTGCCATGGCGATAAAACAAAACTGGATCATCAGAACCCGCGCCATTTCCTCGGACCAGCCGGGCGTAATGCCGAAAAAATACCGCGAGACTACATTGCCCGCGACAATCACAACCATTACCCCCAGGCTGACGGCCGCGAATATCTCAAAACCAAAGCATATCGCGTTGACGATTTTTCTGTAACGCTCCACCTGTTCCCCCTTGTGTCCGCGAAGAGACGGTAAAAAATAGCGTGTGACTGCTTCCATTCTAATCCATTATTCCCGAAAACGCAAAGCGGGAAAAAAATGACATTTTGGCCTTTTTTTTCTTTTTTATGCTAATCAAGGGGGGAGTCCTGACCCCGGCGCGTACACAAAAAACACGGACAGAGGCAAAGTAAGGAGAGAAGAATTTACCACTGACCTCACGAACCTCACGGACAGGGGATGGGCACTGTTCTTTCCCTTGAAAATCGTAGTGTTTCGAGGTAATGTATATATGGAGATAGCGTTCAACAAGACGGCGTTCAGACATGGAGTAGCAGAAGCTGGTATTGGAGGATAATATGGCAATGTCGATGACTGATGAGGAAGCGGAAGCCCTGGATGAGGAGTTCACCAATGGTTCTCTTAAGCTGGGCGAAGGGACAGGTCCCATTATGCGCCGCCGGGAGCTTTTGCGGGCGCTGGATGAGGTAAGCTTCAACTACATTATGACGCTTGCCGAAGCGTCAAATAAACAGCCTGCGCAGATCATCGGCGAAATTGTTCGCCGCGACATCGCCGCCCGCTCCGCCGCGATGTA
>JAISQU010000084.1 GCA_031274005.1 Spirochaetales bacterium | reverse complement strand
AAATTTTCGCTTTTGTCCGTGGTGTCTGTGTCGTCCGTGGTTAAAAATCTTAGTTTCTCTATGATTTTATCTAAATTCCATTAAGAAAAAATTCTATGCGTTTATCCTGCTTGGGTCGCGCCAGGGATTGCAGCGGAAATCCTTTTGGCGCAGCCAAAAGATTGCAGCGAAAAGCCCGGTTTTTGCGAAGCAAAAATTCGCACGAATGATTACGGTTTCCATTTTGGAACCGGCTCACCTATTTATTATTTGTCCCGCATCTTCGATCCGCGCAACAGAGAAAAGAGCAGCCAGAATCCTATGCAGCCCGCGCCCAGAAAACCGACGATGCCGAAAATGGAAACATTGTTCCACAGCGGCGGTATGCGCGCGTTGATAACTATGGACGAACCTACCACAAGGGAAGCGAGTACCACGGAAAAAGACAGGCGGGCGGTGATTTGGTCGGCCTTGCGCAGGATAGGGTGCAGATCCTCGGAATCGATGTGCAGCGTTATACGGCCGCTTTTGATTTTTTCGATGATGTCGCCCGCGTTGCGCGGAAGATTTTTCAAAAGGCTGAATGCCTGATAGCTGAGGCCGGAGAACTCCTTCAGGAGTCTGTCGGGGCGCAGGCCGCGCAGAACCATTTTACGGATAATAGGTTCAAGTTCCGTCACCATGCAAAAACCGGGATACAGACGCAGGGCCACGCCTTCAATCGTGACCAGCGCTTTAACGAGAAGAAAAAAACCGGGAGGCATCTGTATTCTGTAGGCAATAACGATGCGCAGTATCCGCGTTACCAGTTCTCCCAGGTTGACGGATTCAAGCGGCTTGGCGGCGTAGGTGTCCATAATTTCAAACATTTCGTATTCGAGCGCTTCAGTATTCGCGGGGGACTGGTTGGCGGATAGTTCAAACAGGCCCTGAGTGAATTTGCGTTCGTCGCGGTCAAAAAGAGCCACCATCATGGATGTCAGTATGGCCCTGTGCCGGGGCAGAAGAAAGCCCATCATGCCGAAGTCCAGAAAACAAATAACATCATCATCCAGGACAAAAAGATTCCCCGGATGGGGGTCGGCGTGAAAAAAACCGTATTCGAAAATTTGCCGGGCAACGACGCGGGCGCCGTTAAGTGCAATTTTTTTCGGATCGCATCCCGCAGAAAGAATCGCCTGCACATCCGAGACTTTTATGCCGTCTATCCTCTCCATGACAAGCACATGCCGCGTTGTATATTCATCGTATACTTTGGGAACATAAAGGCTTTTGGTCTTCCCGAACCGGGCGCCGAATTTTTTAATATTCGCCGCTTCGATGGTAAAATCAATTTCCCGGTTCAGGGACTGCCCGAACTCCTTGATAACCGCCGTGGCGGAAATCGCGTCCCGCAGGATGAGCTTTTCCAGAAGAGCGGCAAAGAAATGCATAATTTCTATATCGGTTATAATGATTTCTTCTATATGCGGTCTCTGGATTTTTATGGCGACCCGTTCACCTGTGGCAAGCCGGGCGGTGTGCACCTGGGCGATTGAGGCGGAGGCCAGGGGAGTATCGGAAAACTCCTGAAATACTTCGTCTATGGGTTTTTTCAGCTCCTCCTCAACAATGGAGCGCGCCTGTTCGGAAGAAAAGGGAGGGACTTCCGACTGGAGTTTTTCCAGTTCCCTGATGAGTTCTTCGGGCAGAATGTCCGGCCTGCCGCTCATGATTTGGCCGAATTTGATGTAGGTTACGCCCAGGTCTTCGAGAAGCATCCGTATGCGCACCCATTTCGAGTGCCCGCGGGAGGAGCCGCCCGCCGCGGCTCTTTTGCCCCGCAGGAGCCTGAAACGCGAAAGATGGGAACGATCCAGGAATTCGCCAAAACCGTGTTTTACAAGGATGCCAATGATTTCCGTATACCGGTTTACATGGCGCGGGGTTTTCCATTTTTCATGCAGGCGCTTTTTTCTCACGCTATTCGGCGGCCCGGCGGCGGGAGTTCACGAAACGGACAAACTCATTGATATTCTTGACGACCATTCTGTCCGGATAGACCTCAATGCGGCCCTGCGACGCGAAGTGATTGATAACTTCCCTGCACTTGTCGGTGGGCAGTCCCGCCCAGTGCGCGACATCGTCCATGGTTGTTTTGAACTCACGGGACTCGCTGTCCTGGTCCTGATTGGAGTCGGTTTCCGAAAGCATCAGAAAAACATCCAAAACCCGCGCCTGTATATCGTTAAGGGTCAGAACCATGAAACGCCGTCTTTGGTCGAAGATGCGCTTGGTAAAGAGTTTCAGGAGCTTCAGCGCTATCTGCGGATTGCCCCGCATCAGTATCTCAAAGTTCGCGCGGTTAAACTCAAGGGCTTTAACCTGATCAAGGGCCACGGCGTTTGCCGAGCGGGGAGCTTCTTCGAGAATCGCCATCTCTCCGAAAACCTCGCCGGGGTAAAGAATATCGATTGTTTTTTCTATGTCGCCCATGACTTTGGAAATCTGCACGCGGCCGGACTGAATCAGATAAAAGCTGTCGCCGGGTTCAAACTCACTGAAAATAAGGTCGCCCGCCTGAAAGATAACGGCAAACCGTTCAAACGCTGCAAGATTTGTGTTCATGCGCGGGACTCCTCCAGGGCACGCAGGGCTTTCATGACTTTTCGCCGGACAGGATCATCCTCCGTGGACATGGAGAAAATCTTTTTGTAAAAGCCCACCGCCCGGTCCTTGTCGTTCTTCGCTTCATAACATTGTCCTGTATAGTACAGGGTTTCGGCAAGGTCGGGCATTTTGGGATAGCGTTGAATAAGTCCTGTGAAGTGTTTGATGCACTGGTCGTACTGCTTCAGATGAAAGAGGCAGCGGCCAAGTTCAAACATGGACTTGACGGTATACTCCTCATCCAGCCCCAGTTCGGCGACCTTTTTGAATTCCTTCAGGGCTTCCATATAATTATTCTGGCTAAAAATGCTTACCGCGTTGTAGTACATTTTTGCCGCTTCGTCGGCAGACCCGGAAGACGCCCCCGCTCGCGGCGCCGCAGCGGACTGCGCGGGAGCGCTCACCGGGGCGGCGGGGCCTTTGCCGCTGCCGTACTTCTGTGCATACTGTTCGGCGGTTTTGGAATTCCGCGTGGCCATGTCGGCAAATTTCCCCGAAGGATAGTAGGTTAAATACCGCCGGAAAACATGCAGCGCCTGGGCGTACATGCGCTTTTTCAGGTAGTACTCGCCTATGGTGATAAGCCCTTTCTCGGGATCGCCTTTTTCGTCGATATTGAGGAGGCTGTTTACCCTGCCGTGAATACGCCTGAGCTGGTTGGAGAAAACCTTCATCATCTTCATAATGACGCGGGTGTTTGTGGATACAAACTGTTCAAACTCCGGAACACTAAACTGAAGAACATCGGTGTCGCCCAGTACAAGGGCGCTTTCCTCCCGCGGGTAACGGCCCAAAGCCGATTTTACCCCGAAGAACTCTCCTGTCTGGATAAGTTCCCGCACTTCCAGTCCGGTTTCAATATCCTGGGAAGAGAGGCAGACCTTTCCCGTTTTTAGAATAAAGATCTTCTCACTCAGGTCGCCCCGAAAATAGATAACCGAATTTGCTTTAAAGGACATCGCTTTAGGCGCCATGTATTTCCGCTTCTCCTGCCTCTTTCCTATATAATAACTTTAACCCGTTAAAGAATTAAAATCAATATGCCCCGCGCTGGCTCAAGGCCGGGTTCCTTATATATGAGTATCGGCCGTTTCCGGCGGAAAAAACACCCGCCGGACGCATTTTCACCAACTTCACTTTTGTGTATTATAGGTTCATGGTTGACCTGCATACCCATTCCACCCAATCCGACGGCTCTCTGACTCCTGCGCGGCTTATAAGCGCGGCAAAGGAAACAGGACTTATCGCCGTCGCCCTGACCGATCATGACACCCTCTCGGGGCTTCCCGAAGCGGAAAAAGCGGCGGAAGAGGCGGGCATACGCTTTATTCCCGGCATAGAACTGAACATTACCTATTCAAGCGGGGAATTTCACATGCTGGGCCTGGGAATCAGGCAGTGGCAGGGAAGCTCTCTGGAGCAGACGCTTTCCTGTTTGCAGCAGGATAGAACCCGGCGCAACCATGCCATTCTGGACGCCATGCGGAAAGACGGAATCAACGCCGAATATTCCGAACTCCAGGCGCTCGCGGGGGGAAAAATCATCGGGCGGCCCCACGTCGCCCGGCTTCTTGTCGTAAAAAAAATTGTGAAAAACACCTCGCAGGCCTTTCAGCGCTATCTGAAAAAAGGCATGCCCTGGTATGTCCCCCGCAAAGGAATTTCCGTGGAGGAGGCGGCCGGCCTGATTCACGCGGCGGGCGGTCTTGCGGTTATCGCCCACCCTTTAAGCCTGTATCTGAGCTGGGGGGCGCTGGCGCGGAGCGTAAAGACCTGCCGGGATCAGGGAGTCGACGGAATCGAAGCATGGCATTCAAACGCCTCCCCCAGGGAATGTACGCGGCTTGAGGGGATTGCCCGGGATCTGGGCATGCTCGTAAGCGCGGGTTCGGATTTTCACGGCCAGAGCATTCCCGGCCGCAGGCTTGGCTGCACCTGCGAAGACGGGCGGCCCATAGAAGATTCCTTTGCCGCGCCTTTTTGTTAGCGTCGCGGGGGAAATGCCCTGAGCAAAAAACGCAAAACACCGCGCCACAGACGGCGCAGCGTTTTCTTCTGAGCCGGTTCCAAAATGAAAACCGTAATCATTCGTGCGCATTTTTTGCGGCTTCGCCGCAAAAAACCGGGCTTTTCGGGGGTTCCGCCGCTGTCGCGGCCGCTTCGCGCCCCTTCA
>JAISQU010000079.1 GCA_031274005.1 Spirochaetales bacterium | reverse complement strand
AATACCGCGTTCAGGTATGCCCGTATATAGGCCCCTTTAGCCTTTCGCCCGCTCTCTTTTATAATAGTATTTGCCTGCGAAATATCCAAGTCGTTACTCAAGCCTTTCAGCCAAAGGTTATTTCCCGCGGACAGCTTCTTTGTCTCGATAATCTGTATAGGGATTATATCACCTTTTACATAATATATCCCGCTGTGGACTTCGGCTGCATCATAGCCGCGCGCCTCTTTCAAGTGCCGCAGAAGCTCCCGCGGACGCCTTTCCCCCACAAAGCTGATCGTCAGACTGGTTATATCCTTTTTGTTCAACGCGGCGTAAAAACAGGCGTAGCCGTAGACCTTGTAGAAATCCTCCACCGATGTATAGTCGTCGGGACTTTTGTATTCGATAATATTATTTTCGCGGAATAGTACGGCTATATTTTTTTTGATGACCGCGTCCTTTGCCTTCTTTATGACAAGAACATCCATTTTCAGGGGTTCTTCGGTAAGCTGATACTCAAAGTCAAACTCCAGGACATCCCGGTAGGGTTCAAGTTCCAGGCGTATGGCGTCAAAGAAGGCCGGATGCCAGGGGATGCGTTCCGCGCCGCGGGAGGTTTTATGTTCGCGCCTCATGTCCTTGTTTACTTCCTGTGAAGATGCTACACCGGATTTCGTTTCTTTTCAATCATCGTCACCGGGCAGATTTCGGATGTGTGAAAATTCTTGCGACTACTCCCCGCTCGCTATGCCCGCCATGGTATTTTTATATTCTTCAAACATATCCGCGTAAAAGGCTTTTTTTTCAGGATCGGGTCTGCATCTGGTTTTGAAGCGGACGAGGGCTTCCGCCGCCCCGGCAAGATCCGCGTACATGCCGCAGCCTTTCAGTCCGGCGGCGAGTCCGCCAACGAGTTCTGCGTCTTCGATTTCCGGTACAAGAAGGGCCGCGCCCGTAAGGTCCGCCTTTAATTGATTCCACAGGGGATTTTTCGCCTGCCCGCCGGAAACACGCAGTTCCTCTATCATAAGCCCCTGGGTCCGCAGATCGCAGACCGCCTGCCGCACGGCAAAACCTATGGCCCGCGCCACGGCCAGACCCAGGGCCTGCTTCCCGTACCTTTGTATTACGCCGCTGTCAAGGTAAAACCCCTTTCCTTCGTGAAAAAACATTCCCGGAAAACCGCCGTCCGGTTTTTCTCCCCCGGCTGAAGTCTCCGCCAAAGGGAAAAACCAGGGGAGCCGGGCCTGAAACTCCTGCCGCGCCGCTTCCTGTATGCCGGCAAGAAGCGCGTCATAGGGGACATCGGCCTGGGATGAAGCGGCGCGGAACCACTCGAAAAGCCGGCCCGTGGAAAACAATAAAGACGCGGCGTTCCAGTATCCGGGAATAATGTGAGGCAGGCAGCGGAGTTTGGCGGAAAGCACGGGCCGCGCCGTACAGGTATTAACGCCTTCGGATGTACCGGCTCTGTCGCAGCTGCGGCCGGGCCGGACACAGGCTGTTCCCAAAAGGGTCATAAGAAAATCCGGCCCGGCCGCGTACACGGGCGCGCCGCGCGGTATGCCGAACTCACGCGCGGCGGAAGGACTCACCCTGCCTGCTTCTGCGCCGGTAGAAATGGCCGGCGGAAATTTCCGCGGGTCCAAACCACAGGCCGCGCAGGAGCGTTCAGTCCAGATGTATTCGGAAAACTCAGGTGAAGGCGAGAAGGCGTGTTTTTCACCTGTCAGACAACAGACAAGATATTCCGGGCAGCCAAGAAACAAAACGGTTTTTTCATATACCGCGGGCCGTTCCCGCATAAGCCAGGCCGCCTTGGGCAGGAAGAGGCTTTTCTCCCCGGAAAGATGCTCCGCCCTGCCGTCTATCCAGAGAAGAACAGGATGAACAGGTTCACCGCCCGCGCCCAGGGGCACAAGGGTTGGGCCGTTTCCGCTGATGACTATGCCGCCGACTGAAACCCCGCCGCGCTCCGCACGGTCCGCGGCCGCGGTCAGTTCGCGGACAAGCCTGCCGAAAGCGGATAGCCATTCCCCCGCGTTCCAGTCCTGAAAAAGCCGGCCGGCGCTTGCGGAAAACTCCGCGCGGGCGCGGCACAGGCATTCACCGCTCAGACGGAAAAGAGCTCCCTTCAGGGACGAGGTTCCAATGTCCGCGCACAGGAAAACAGGTTCAGGCATTTTTCGATTTGGAAGACAAAAGCCGGGCAATAATTTTTCTGTTATCAAGAAGTTCGCTCAACGAAAGGTTGTGATGCAGGCGCGATATGATCCGCGCGAAAAGGTTTGAAACATCCGCCTGAATATACCAGGGTTGGCCCAGGAGTTTGTTATCGTGGCGCACTGCATTGGTACCGATCATCATATCAAAAAGTTTATTATTGTAGGCCGCCTCAAAATGGCTGATCGCCTCGCCGGTAAACAGCGGAATACTGATGGCGCAGATAACCTTGCGCGCGCCCATCTCCTTTAAAAGCTTCATCGCCGAAATAAGAGTGCTGCCTGTTCCCAGAATGTCGTCGGCCATAAAGACGGTCTTGTCCCTGACTGAACCCAAAAGCCTCATTGATATGATATTATTATTCCCCGCGTTGTGGGAAATGCGTGAATAATCGCGTTCCTTGTACAGCAGGGCCAGGGGTCGGCCTAGGCTCAGGGCGTAGAATTTATTACGGTCAACAGCCCCTATATCGGGCGCGACGACAACCAGATCAGGGTCTTTCAAATCGATAACCTCGGAAAGCTTCAGAAGAATCTGATAGGAGGCGTGAAGGTCCTCCAGATGCAGGCGGCGGAAACCATTTGAAATATCACGGCTGTGTATATCCAGAGTAATGATTCTTTTTACGCCAAGGAATTCCAGAATCTGCCCTATCTTGATGGCGGTGATTCCCTCCCTGCCTTTTTTTTTGTGCTGCCGTGAATACGGATACGAGGGAAGAACAACCGTAACGCTCTCCGCCCCCGCCTGAATAGCCGCGTCCACCGTAACAAGAAGGCAGAAGAAATGTTCATTGACGTTAAGTTCAAAGGACTCGCAGGAGTTTGAACCGGAAAATTGCAGCGGCAGGTGATTTTCCACATCCTGAATGATATAAATATCCATCCCGCGGACTGAGGACAGAATCTCCGATTTATACTCCCCGTTCGCAAAACGCGTAAATGACGTATTGATTTTGAAACACGGCGGCATGCCGGCGCGCCGGGTTTTTTCGCGCCCGGTTACCCCCCTATAGCTTTTCAGGTCTTCTTCCATGCTGAGCATGTTCATAATCTCTTCGGGGGTTTTATCGTACTTTACCGCTAAACTGGTTGCTTTTTTTTCGATTCTTTTTAGATAGATGTGCTTTAGATGCCCGACCAGATCATTCGTAAAATCTTCCCCGCCGGGACACGCGATGATCCCAAGCGCGCCGCTCACTTTATGCCTCATACCAGACGATACCATACCCCGCGGCCACGGGTCAATGCCCTTGGCGCCCTGATTGTCTTGGGGTGTCATCTGAGCCGGTTCCAAAATGAAAACCGTAATCATTCGTGCGCATTTTTTGCGGCTTCGCCGCAAAAAACCGGGCTTTTCGGGGGTTCCGCCGCTGTCGCGGCCGCTTCGCGCCCCTTCA
>JAISQU010000078.1 GCA_031274005.1 Spirochaetales bacterium | reverse complement strand
TGAAGGGGCGCGAAGCGGCCGCGCCAGCGGCGGAACCCCCGAAAAGCCCGGTTTCTTGCGGCGAAGCCGCAAGAAATGCGCCATAGATGACTCGAAAAAAGTAAACGCCGATGCCCTGCCCTGCCCCGGACAGGAAGTTGACAAAAAAAACAGCGAAGCCTACACTTGCAGGGCGGGAGGACTCCACGATATGATTCAAACTGAAGAAAAATTTCCGGTAAATCTTGAAGATATTGAGGCTCTTGCGTACAAGACACTGGCGCAGAGGGGTCACCCCGAACGCTGCGACGGCTGGACACACAGGAAGGGCGGGGCCGAGACGGGTTCTACCTGGCGGCGCGCGAAGAATATTTACGAAAGCGTTGGCCTGAAAATGCGGGCCATCAACAGCCTGAAGTATGAGAGTCTGGATATTACGGCTAAATTCGCCGGACAGCCTATAAGTATGCCTGTGTCCGTCGCGCCCATGATTTCGGGTATCAATTTCGTGTGCGACAGGCCTTTTGAGCAGATCGCGAAGGCCGCCGGCAGGATGAATGTCGCCGCGGGAATAGGCTATCCGTCGGGGCCCCTGGTCTACGGAGGTATGGCCGCCTGCGCGAAGACTTTCCGCATTGTCAAACCCCTGCCCGACAAAGAAACCCTTATCGGGGAACTGCGAAGAAGTATTGACGCGGGCTGCTGCGCCGCGGGCATTGATATAGACTCCATTGGCGGAATGAAACCCGTGGGGGATGAACTGCGTTTCGCGGAACTGGCGAGGCCCTACGGCAAAGACGAGCTGCGGGAAATCCGCGATAATGTCCCGGGCAAGTTTATCCTCAAGGGTGTGATGAGCGGCGAAGACGCGCTGGACGCCGTGGACATAGGAGCGGATATCCTTATTGTTTCTACACATGTGGGCTACGCTTTGGATTACAGCCTTGCTCCTCTGGAGGCGCTGCCGGAAATCAAGGCCGCCGCGGGCGGCAAGGCCGAAATTGTTGTCGACTCGGGGATAACCCGCGGCACGGATATTATCAAGGCTGCCGCGCTGGGCGCGGACTCGGTTTTAGTGGGCAGACTGACCCTGTGGGGGCTTCTTATCGATGGAGCCGCCGGGGTGGAATATATGTTCCGCCGCCTTGAGGCGGAACTGCGCCGCGCCATGATTCTGATGGGATCTCCCTCGCTGAAAGCCCTGTCTTCCAAAAATCTGGTTGCGCTGGACGAAAAAGGCGAGAGACTCCTGAGGAGAAAATAAAAAAGCCTGAACGAACCGGACAGTAAAAATCCTGTTGCCTCCGTAAAATTCCCCTTGACAGAATTTTATTTTTATGCATATAATATACATGTATTTAGTAGGATATATTATTTTTGGAGGTTATTATGGCACTCGTAGAAAAAATCACGGATCTTATCGGCAAGACTCCGCTTGTAAAAATCAACAGGCTGAACAGCAGCCAGGCAACGATTTATGTCAAGCTGGAAAGTTTTAATCCGCTGCACAGCGTCAAGGACCGTATTGCCCTGGCCCTCATTGAAACGGCGGAACAGGACGGCCGCATCAAAGAAGGAACAGTCATTATCGAACCCACAAGCGGCAACACAGGCATAGGGTTGGCCTATGTGGCGGCGGTAAAAGGTTACCGCATCATCCTGACCATGCCCGAAACCATGAGCATTGAGCGGCGCAAGCTCCTCAAGGCCCTGGGCGCGGAACTGGTTCTTACAGAAGGCGCGAAAGGCATGAAAGGCGCCATCGCCAAGGCTGAGGAAATCGCCGCGGCTACGCCTGACTCGTTTATTCCCCAGCAGTTCGACAATCCCGCGAACCCCGCAATCCACGAAAAAACCACGGGGCCGGAAATCTGGGAAGACACCGCCGGCAAAATCGACATACTCATTGGCGGGGTAGGCACAGGCGGAACCATCTCCGGCGCGGGTAAATTCCTCAAGGAAAAGAAGCCCGGCCTGAAAATCGTTGCAGTGGAACCCGCAAGTTCGCCCGTACTTTCCGGCGGCCAGAGCGGCCCTCACAAAATCCAGGGCATAGGCGCGGGTTTTATCCCCAAAGTCTACACCCCCGGCCTCGTAGACGAAATCTACCAGACCGACGACATCAAAGCCGGAACCATAGCCCGCCGTCTTGCCAAAGAAGAAGGCATACTCGTCGGCATCTCCTCCGGCGCGGCCCTTGAGGCGGCTCTGACCATCGCGAAGCGTCCGGAAAACGGCGGCAAAATCATCGTAGCCGTTCTGCCCGACACAGGCGAACGCTATCTTTCTACCTGGCTCTGGGAGGACTGATTCCGGAGGGTTTCTGATAGTAACTTAGAAGTTGGATTCTGTCCGATTGCGGCGAAAAAGAGAAGAGGATAAACCGCAGAGGGCGCAGAGAAAAGCATCTCATATTTTTTTCTTCCTCTGCGTTCTCCGCGCGCTCCGGGCAAGAGCGCGCAGCGCGTCGCGGAGCGCGTTCCTGTAATCGCGCAGTTCATCCTGAGTATAGCGCGCCTCGCCGCCCGCCAGGGCCTTCTCTATAACCGCCGCCGCCTCGGTGAGCTTCTCCGCGCCTATGAGTTTGGCCCCCGCTCTTTGCGTATGCACCATACGGTGCGCGCGGGAAATATCCCCCAGGGCGACGGCCGCGCACAATTGTCCGAAAAAATCCCTGTTCCGTTTGTAGAAGAAAAGTTTCAACCTGTCGTACAGGGCCGGATCGCCCCAGGCCATCTTGAGACCGCAGGCCGTATCAATAACCCCGTCCTCCGGGGCGTTCTCCGGTTTGTCCCCGGCCACGGCGTCCGAAACCGCGGTCTTCACAGGTTTGAGGAATTTCAGCAGGCAGGCCCACAAATCCTGAGCCACAAAGGGCTTTCCCAGCCAGCCGCTCATACCGTATTCACGGTACGCATTGGTCTCCCCGGACATAACACTCGCGGTCATCGCGACAATAGGAGTTTTACTGCCCCGCAGCGCAATCTCCCGCGCCGCCTCCAGCCCGGACATCAGCGGCATGTGTACGTCCATCAGAATAAGATCAAAAGGCCGGCCCTCATTCATGCGGCGCACTGCCGCCTCCACCCCCGCGCGGCCATTATCCGTAATTGTCACCCGCAGCCCCAGCTTCTGCAAATGCTTTTTCGCCACCTCCTGGTTCAGGACATTATCCTCGCACACAAGAACATCTCCTGAAAAAACAGGCCGCTCCAGCTTCCGGGCATACTCATCGCCGCTGCCCTCCCCGCCGGAACCGGAATCGGTCCCGAAATCAAAACCGGAATCAGACACATCAAAGCGCGCGGAAAAACTGAAAACGCTCCCCTCGGCCGGTTTATTCTCTATTGAAAGCCGCCCCCCCATCAGTTCGATGATATTCCGCGAAATAGAAAGTCCCAGCCCCGTGCCCCCGTACCTGCGCGTCATGCTCCCGTCGGCCTGCATAAAAGGCTCAAAGATTCTTTCCGCCTGTTCCGCCGTTATCCCTATGCCCGTATCGCTCACCGTAAAATGAAGCCGCGCCCAACCCTCCCCAGCCTCTTGTACCCGAACCTCAAGACGCACGCTCCCCGAATCGGTAAACTTTATCGCGTTCGACAAAAGATTCAAAAGCACCTGACGCAGCTTCGTCGGATCCCCCAAGAGCCGCAGGTGCGGCCCCGGATCCACGGACAGGAGAATACCCTTCTCCCGCGCCCGGATCCCGCTTACCATCTCGCACTGCCTGCATACCTCGCGCAGGCTGAAGGGAATATGCTCCAGTTCGACCTTGCCCGCCTCAATCTTTGAAATATCCAGAATGTCGTTGATAATATCCAGAAGCCCCACCGCGCTGGTCCTGATCTTCAACAAATACTCGCGGCAGGATGGCGAAGCCTCCGCGCTGTCAAGAGCCAGTTCCGTAAAACCAATAACGCCGTTCAAAGGCGTACGGATCTCATGACTCATATTTGCCAGAAAATTCGTCTTCATCCTTGAGGCCAGTTCCGCGGACTCCGCCGCGCTGCGCAAAGCCCGCTCCAGCTCCTCCTGAAGTTTCACCCGCCGCGTAATATCCGTCTCTATACACACAAAATAATCCTGCCGCGGCGAATAGCCCACAACATCCAGAACGCGCCTGCTGCCCGTAACGGATTTCGTAAAGTTCACCTTCCTCTGATGCTCCGCCACATCCATAAAAACAGGGCCGTACTTGTCCTTCTCTTCCAGGGGAAGCTCCGACATCTTTCTGCCCGCCACCGACGCCGTGCTTAAGCCCTCCATAATCTCAAAGGCCTGATTCGCAAACTCTATAAAAATATCCACAGGCGCGCCCCGTTCATCCCGCACAATCTTCCCCGTACAGAGCCCCGACTCCAGCGACGAGAACAACATCGCCAAATCGTTTCCCTTCTCCTTCAAAGCCTCCTCGGCCATCACCTGGGGCGTCCTGTCCGTAATAATCACGGCCACCTGATCCGGCGCGGGCGAAAACGCTAAATCGTGCAAATACTTTTTGTTTACGTAATTATACCCTTCGTGAGAATTACTCACCCGCGTCCTGGCCGTCGCGATAAAACCGGGAAGATAATCCAGAGCCCCCGCGCACACATCAGAAAAGCGCCGCCCCCGCAAACCCTCGTAGGGCACCTGGTTCAACTCCGCAAACGCCCGGTTTGTCAAAACAATCTCAAGATCCTCCGCCCCATCCGGCGCGAGCCTGAACAAACACACAGGCGTCGAAAGATTCTCGAACAAATTCACAAAAAGGCTCTCAAGATCCTCCCTGCTTTTCTCCATCCGCTTCCGCTCGGAAATATCATGGAAAAAACACAGCGAACCCGCGACCCGCCCCTGGTCATCCCGCACCGGCGTATACGAAGCCGAACACACGATTACCCGCCCGTCCTTATGCCTGCGGCTAATCTCCGACAGCACGACATTCTCGCCCCGCAGCACCTTCCTGTCCATATCCAGAATAGCCGCGAAACTCTCTTCCAAAGCATAATCCAGAGTCCGCTTGCCCAGCATCTCCGGCCTGCTATATCCGAAAATCCGCTCAGCCCCCGCGTTCCAGTCGTAAATCAGCCCCTGCGAATCCTTCAGAATCAGCCCTACCCGCGACTCCGAAAAAATTCCCGTCAGCTTCCGAATCCTTTCCAGCGCGGGAATCCTGTTTCGCGCGCAATCAGTTTCTTTTCTCATATTAAAATCCCGCTATATAATATAATAAAACACTCCTCAAAATTCCAGATGTTTTTTATAGGAGCCTGTTGCGCTTAGGGCGGGGCCATTGCGCAAGTCTATTATTTTAGCGGTTCGCTATTATTACCGGATAAAATTCCTGGTTCCGTATCTTCAGGCTGCTCACATTTCAGTTTCGCCTCAAATTATAGCCGGAAGAAAAAGCGGGGGTCAACGGGGAGGGAATTACGGCAGGGCATCGGCGTTTACTTTTTTCGAAAGCCCCTGTCGTTATATTCCGGCAGCCTGTCTTTAGGCAGGCTGTACGCCGGCTTTTCGGGGGTTCCGCCGCTACCTAACCAATAACATGGCCGAAGAGTTTGCCGGTGTGGATTTCAACGAAGAACGGCTTGAGAAGCGGTTCAGGCGGACAATGGAAACCTTAGAGAAAAACCCGGTCAAACACATAGCTATGGCAGGGTGTCGCGGTGCAAACCAGGGCCAGCGCATATAAGTCAGTTATGCGCAATGCCAAAAACTATTTTTCATTAAAATATTTTAATAATCTTAAATAATCCTTAGCACTTTCATATTCAACATTTAGAATGAAATCAAAAAATGGTTGTAAATCTCCTTTATTAGCCAATCGAATTGTTGAAATATAATCATTTCGTAATATTGGAGGAATAATAATAATAGGATATCCGGATTGTAATAAGGACAAATTCATTACAAGGCGTGCCGTTCGACCATTTCCATCAATAAATGGATGT
>JAISQU010000075.1 GCA_031274005.1 Spirochaetales bacterium | reverse complement strand
GAGCGCCGTATAGCTCCCGCAAGGTATCCGGATCGCCAAAAAGAAGAGAAAAAACACTTGCTTTGTACTCGCGGTTCTCGTCCATGTATGCCTTGAGACTCATAATACAGGATTTTTGGAGAATTTTCAAGCGTTCGCGGCCAGGGCATCGGCGTTTACCCTCGCTTTATGGAATTAAATTGCGCAAAGCACGCCCAGGCAAACGCACGCGTGAGCGTGTTTGTGATAACAAGGCGTCAAAGCGGAATAGAAAAATGCTGCATTTTTCTATTCCGTGGTCGTGTCAGAACGAGGCCCAAAAAAACCTTTTGTCGTATATAAAAGCTATAGGCCGAGCAAAAAAGTCGCACGGAAAAAATTGGCGCACCCTTTTGCGCACCATCAGGGTATCCCTGTTCATTCCGGGCTGTTTCTTTGTACACTGACGCGCATGGATGGTATTGTTCTGGCTTCCGCCTCGCCGCGGCGGCGGGAGCTTTTGAGGCGGATGGGGCTTGAGCCTGTTGTGTGCGCCGCGGACATAGACGAGAGCTTTCCGCCGGGCCGGAATGATTTTGGCAGGCTGTGCAGCGCTCTGGCGCGGCGGAAAATAGAAGCGGTTCTTGAAAAACCGGAGGCGCGGGGCCGCCGCTGGTTTCTGGGGGCGGATACTGTTGTAATCATAAACGGCGGGGTTCTGGGCAAGCCGAAGGACAAAGAGGAGGCGCGCGGGTTTCTCGGGATTCTCCAGGGGGCCGCGCACAGGGTTGTTACGGGAGTGGCTTTTTACGACAGGCAGAGCGGGCGCTTTCACCTTGCGGCGGAGAGCGCCGGGGTGCGCATTGCAAAAATGAGCGCGCAAGAGATAGACTGGTATCTGGATTCAGGCGAATGGCAGGGCGTGGCCGGGGGGTATCGCATTCAGGAAAAGGGCGCCTGTTTTATTGCCTCCATCCGGGGGGATTACACCAATGTTATGGGCTTGCCAATCCGTCTTGTTTATGGCATATTAAGGGCAAACAATTATCCCTTTGGGATAAAATCTTCCGGGATGCCGGTGTGAGCGCAAAGCCCGCCTGAAAGCCGCCCGAGAAATATGAGAAGGACCGCGGACGGACGCGGATCAGATGAGGAGGAAATTTTGGCAGTCGTAACTATGAAGAATTTGCTGGAGTCCGGAGTGCACTTCGGCCACCAGACAAAGCGCTGGGACCCGCGGATGAAGAAATACATCTTCGCGGAACGCAACGGGATTCACATCATTGATTTACAAAAAACAATTACCGCAATCAAAGAGTCCTACGAGGTGGTGCGCAAAACCGTCCTTGAGGGCAAATCGGTTCTGCTGGTCGGAACAAAAAAACAGGCGCAGATGGCCATCCAGAGAGAGGCCGAACGCTGCGGCATGTTCTATGTCAACAACCGCTGGCTCGGCGGTATGCTCACCAACTTCAGTACCATAAAAAAATCCCTTTTGCGGCTCAAAAAACTTGAAAAAATGGAAGTGGACGGCAGCTTCGAGGGTATGACGAAAAAAGAAATCGCCGCGTTAATGAAAGAAAAAACAAAACTCGAAAAGAATCTGGGCGGAATCAAAGACATGAAAGAGCTGCCGGGAATTCTTTTCATTATTGATACACGCAAAGAAGCCATAGCCGTGGCCGAAGCGAACAGGATGCACATTCCCATCGTGGCTGTTGTCGATACGAACTGCAACCCCCAGGGCATCACCTATCCCATTCCGGGAAACGACGACGCCATCAGGGCCATTACCCTTTTTACCCAGATTATTTCAAACGCCGTCGTCGAGGCCGATAACGAAATCGGCCTCGAAGTCATTGATTCCTATCAGGAAGATATGGAACTTCAGCAGCAGCCGGATCAGGAGTTTATCCGCCCGGAGGATGATGAAATCGAAACCGCCGCCGTGGGCGCAAGGGATGAAGCGGATGAGTCACGCTTCACCGCGGAGGACTATTCCAACTACACCCCGGAAGATGACAAAAAGGAAAGCCTGCCGGCGGCAGCGGCGGAAGAACCCGACGGCGTGGTTATTGACGAAGACAAGCTGTACGAAGAATGAGCTAACCAAAACCAAGGAGAGGATACTGTGGAAATAAAAGCGGAAGATGTAAAGAACCTGCGCGAAAAAACAGGCGCGGGTATGATGGATTGTAAAAAAGCCCTTAGCCAGGCGGAGGGCGATTTTGCCCGGGCCGAAAAAATTCTGAAGGAGCAGGGCCTTGCCGCGGCCGCGAAGCGTTCGGGCCGCGCAACCAATGAGGGATGCGTTTTTACGAAAGTATGTCCCGGCCGCGCCGCCATTCTGGAACTGTCCTGCGAAACGGACTTCGTGGCCAGAAACGCGGACTTTATCAAGCTGGGTAGTGATCTGGCGGCGGAGATCGCCGCGGATAAAAAAGCCCCCGACGCTCCGGAACTGGCGGACAGGGTAAAGGAGCTTATCGCCACCATAAAAGAAAATATGTCGCTGCGCAGGGCCGGGGCCATTGAATACGGAGTGAACAGCGTTGTCGTTGATTACATTCACGGCGGGGGCCGCATAGGCGTTCTGGTAAAGGCTTCGGCCGATAAGCCGGAGGCGCTGCAGAACCAGGCCGTCGGGGCTTTTATTTTTGACTGCGCCCTGCATATAGCGGCCTTTAACCCCCTGTTTCTTTCGGAAAAGGATGTTGATCCTGAGTATCTGAAAGAGCAAGAAGAGATTTTTACCAAACAGGCCGAAAACCTGGGTAAACCCGAAAATGTGCTTCAGGGAATTATCAAGGGAAAACTCAAAAAGCACCTGGCGGAAGTCTGCTTCCTTGAACAGCCCTTTGTAAAGGACGACAAAAAATCCGTAAAGCAGGTTCTGGCGGACACAGGCAAACAGGCCGGCGCGGTTGTGACCATAGACCAGTATATCTACTACCGGGTGGGCGAAGAAGTAAAATAATATGAGTAATGTAAAAGCCCAGACCGAAGAAAGAATGAAAAAAACCATTAAGGCTCTTCAGGAGGAGTTTAACGGCCTGCGTACGGGCCGGGCCTCGGCGTCCATTTTTGATAAAATCCGCGTGGATTACTACGGGCAGAAAACTCCCCTGAGCCAGGTGGCAACCCTATCGGTTCCGGAGGCGCGCCTTATCGTCATTCAGCCCTGGGACAAGGGCCTGCTCGGTGAAATCGAAAAAGCGATACAGATGTCGGAGTTATCCCTCAATCCCTCGAATGACGGAAAAATCATCAGGATTAATATTCCGCCTCTTACGGAGGAGCGCCGCAAAGATCTTGTCAAAATGAGCAAGAGCATCGCGGAATCAAGCCGTGTAGCAATACGCAACATCCGCCGGGACGTAAACGAAGATCTGAAAAAGGCCCAGAAAAACGGAGAGCTCAGCGAAGACGAAGAGAAAAAAACCTCCGATGAAATCCAGAAACTGACGGATAAGTACATCGCCGAAATCGGCAAGGAACTGGAAGCAAAAGAAAAAGAAATCATGGAAGTTTGACAATGGCTTTCCAGGAATTCGAAGATCTATCAAAACTGCCGCGGCATGTGGGTATCATCATGGACGGCAATGGCCGGTGGGCGCGCGCGCGGAACTTAAACCGGTCCGAAGGGCACAAGGAAGGACTTACGGCCTCAAAACGGATAGTCCGCGCCGCCGCCGAAATCGGTATTCCCTGCCTCTCCCTGTATACCTTCTCGACCGAAAACTGGAAGAGAGCTCAGGAGGAGGTCTCGTTCCTGATGGGACTTGTCAAGCAGCATCTGCGCAGGGAGTACGAGTTTTACAAAGAAAACGGCATACGCCTGCGGTACTCCGGCGATTTGAGCGGCCTGCCCCAGGATGTGCAGGACGACATGATACTCGCGATGGAAGACACAAAACATTTTA
>JAISQU010000073.1 GCA_031274005.1 Spirochaetales bacterium | reverse complement strand
TGAAGGGGCGCGAAGCGGCCGCGCCAGCGGCGGAACCCCCGAAAAGCCCGGTTTCTTGCGGCTAAGCCGCAAGAAATGCGCTATAGATGACTCGAAAAAAGTAAACGCCGATGCCCTGACGCCGTGGCTCCCCGCCTTCCCCTTTCCCGAATTTTCTGCCATACTGCGCGCATGAACATAGGACTCATCGGCCCGGCAAAATCGGGTAAGACAACAATATTCAACGCCCTCACCGGACAGGCGGCCGAAGTCGCCGAATACGGTACAGGCAAGGTGGAACCTAACCTTGGAGTGGTGACCGTGCTGGACGACAGGGTAGACAGGTTTTCCGCCATGTACAAGCCAAAAAAGACAATTTACGCGACAATAGAGTTTATTGATTTTATCGGCGTTACCGAAGGCGCGGCCAGAGGCGGCCTTTTTTCCGGCGAAGGCATGGCCATGATGAAAACCGCCGACGCCTTTGTAACCGTGCTGCGCAATTTCCGCAGCGCCGCTGTCGAGGGCCAGTTCGGAGAGGCAAATCCCGAACGCGACATGGACACCATTGATTCGGAGCTGCTTCTCGCAGACCTTATCGTAGCCGAACGCAGGGTCGAACGCATCGCAGCCGATCATCAGCGGGGAAAGAAAACTCCCCAAAGCCAGGCTGAGGAAAAAATCATGGCCCGCGTAACCGAAGCCCTGAACGCAGGGCAACCCGTCCGCGGTCTTGAGTTTTCCGCCGACGAGCAGAGGCTCATACAGGGCTACCAGTTTCTTACGGCGAAACCGGCGCTGGTCATACTGAACTCCGGCGAAGAGAATTACGGCAAAAACGACGCCCTTCTGTCGCGGCTCTCGGCGAAGCACGCAGTTATTGAGTTCGCCGGCAACTTTGAAATGGAACTCGCCTCCCTCGACGAAGCCGACCGCGCGGGTTTTATGGCCGACATGGGCATTACCGAATCGGCCCGGGCCAGGCTCTCGCGCTTTGCCTACGAAATGCTGGGATACATAAGTTTCTTTACCGTGGGCGAAGACGAGGTGCGGGCCTGGACCATCCACAGGGGAGAAAAAGCCGTCGCAGCGGCGGGAACCATACACTCCGACCTTGCCAAAGGCTTTATCCGCGCCGAATGTTTTTCCGCGAAAGACCTTCTGGAACTTGGGTCGGAGAAGGCCGTCAAGGACAAGGGCCTGTTCCGTCTGGAAGGCAAAGACTACGTTGTGGCGGACGGGGATATTCTGCATATCAGGTTCAGCGTGTAGAGAAGGCTTTTCGTGGTTAAAAGAAAACCACTGCCTTTGCCGAGATTTTTCTTGACAGCGGCGCATTGCGTGGTATACTAAATTCACGTTAAAAAAATTGAGAATTATATTTCAGGCGCGGATAAAGAGGAATTGTGATAACAAAAGAGCGGATTATTACAATTTTCAAAAATGCGGCTCAGAAAATTATTAACGCGAAAGACGAACTTACCGCGATTGACGCCAAATTCGGCGACGCCGACCACGGCGTAACAATGGAAAAAATAGGAAACGCGATTATTACGGCGCTTGACAGCCTCAAAGACGAGGCGGTAGGCATAAAAACGCTTTTCGGGGCCTGCGCGGATGAGATAATGAAAATCAACGGCGGCGCCGCGGTCCCGCTGTGGAACACCCTTTTTGAGGGCTTTAAGAACGGGGCGGCCGATACCCAGGAAATATCAGCCGGGGATTTTAAGCGCTTGTTCCAAAGCGCGCTTGAGGAAATCAGCGGCCTGACCCCGGCGAAAGTGGGCGATAAGACGATGATGGACGCGCTCATTCCGGCGGTAGAGGCGATTACCGCGTGCCCCGGCGATGATCCGGCGCAGATCACCGGGGCGGGCGCCGAAGCCGCGCGCAAAGGCGCGCAGGAGAGCGCAAATATGATTTCAAAATTCGGACGCGCCAAAAGCTACAAGGAAAAAACAATCGGCACTCCCGACGCGGGGGCGATGTCCATGATGTATTTCTTTACCGGGTTATCGGATTAAGGCGCAAGCTTAATTTCAAAATAGAGTTGAGAGGAACCCGCCCGGGTTTTCGAACAAGTCTAATAAAAATTCCTTGAGGAGGGAAATCATGGCAATGAAGAAGTTCATCAACGATCCGGCGACCCTGACAAAGGAACTGCTGGAGGGCATGACGCTCGCCAACAGCGATATTGTCGAGCTGGTCGGCGGCAGCTGTGTGGTAAGCAAGACCCTAAAGGACGCGAAGCGGGTTACCATCGTCGCGTTCGGCGGCTCGGGGCATGAGCCGGCGATCAGCGGGTTTGTCGGCGACGGCATGCTGGATATTTCGGTTGTAGGCGACATTTTTGCCGCGCCCAACCCCCAGGCGGTCGTCGAGGCGGTCAAGCTGGCGGACAAGGGGCAGGGCGTTCTGCTTTTGGTTTTGAATCACGCGGGGGACATGCTTACCGGGAATATGGTGATGAAACAGGCCGAAAAAGAAAACCTCAATGTCAAAAAAGTCGTTACCCAGGAGGATATCTCGAACGCGCCGAGATCAAACAGCGACGACAGGCGCGGGCTTGGCGGCGCCATCCCCCTGTACCACATCGCGGCGGCCGCGGCAAAAGAAGGAAAATCCCTGGACGAAGTGGCCGCAATCGCCCAAAAATACGCCGACAGTATGGCGACCATCGCGGTTGCCGCGCGCTGCGCCACGCATCCGGCTACAGGCGCGTCCTTTGGGGACCTTGGCGAGACAGACATGGAAATAGGCATGGGCCAGCACGGCGAAGGCGGCGGCGGAAGGCAGCCGCTCAAAACAGCCAAAGAAACCATCCAGATCATGGCCAACGCCCTGGTAAAAGACATCCCCCTTAAAAGCGGGGACAAGGCTTTCGTTATGATAAACGGCTCGGGCGCGACAACCCTGATGGAGCAGTACATCCTGTACAAAGACTGCGTCCATTACCTTGAAGGGCTCGGCATCCAGGTCGTGGCGAATATGGTCGGGGAAATCCTCACCGTCCAGGAGCAGGCCGGATTCCAGCTTAACATAGCGAAGTGGGACGATGAGGTTCTC
>JAISQU010000072.1 GCA_031274005.1 Spirochaetales bacterium | reverse complement strand
CACGCGTGAGCGTGTTCTGGATAACAGGTAACAGGGCAAGAGGCCCAAAAAACCTTTTGGCGTATATAAATGCTATGGGCCGAGCAAAAAAGGCGCACGGAAAAAATTGGTGCACCCGTGAGCTACCCGCGATAGAACAAATCGCCTGAACGGAACGCCCGCACCCGCCGCGGGCTGCTATCCCTCCAGCTTTTTTTTCAGCGCGCCGGCTACAAGGGGGGGAACCATAGAGGAAATATCGCCGCCGAACAGGGCGATTTCCTTGATGGCGCTTGAGCGCAGAACAAAATACTGGGGATCCGTGGGCATAAAAATGGTTTCTATGCCGGGTTTCAGACCTTTGTTTGTCATGGAAAGTTCAAACTCATAGGTAAAGTCCACCATCGCGCGGACTCCGCGGATAATCACCTTTGCGCCGACTTGTTCCGCGTAATCGACTATCAGCCTGTCCCATACGGAAACTTTGATGTTCGGATAGTCCTGTACCAGGGTTTTCATCATTTCCAGGCGTTCCTCAGCGGTGAAGGTACAGGTTTTCGTCTGGTTGACGGCAATGACCACGTCAATCTCGTCCCACAGTTTTGCCGCCCGGTGCAGAAGATTCATGTGGCCGTTTGTGGGCGGATCAAACGAGCCGGGAAACAATACTCGTGTCATATTGTCCCCTGTATATGCCATGTGCTATCTTTATGTCAATGGTTATTTTAAATGAGCGCTTCCTGAAGGGTCAAAAGTTTTTGGCGATTTTTTTTGTTTTATGCGCGGGCGCTGTTTTTTCCCCGCACGCCCAGACCGGGCCGGAAGAAGACTGGGTTACGCCGGGCCGCGCGGCTGTTCAGAGGGAACTCGGTTATGCCCGCGCGCTTGCGCCGGATATACAGACAAAACTTGCCGTTATTTCGGAAATCCGCGAGAAGGCGCGTTCAGGCGGCGTCCCGGCGGATGATCAAAATACTTTGCGCCTCCTGCGCTACCTTGCCGAAGAGGGCACGCGGAATCTGGCGCAAAATCAGCGCTTTGCCGCGAAAAGTTTTCCTGAAGCCCGCAGGGCCTCCTGCGAGGTTCTTGGCTTCGTAGGCGGGCAGACATCGCGCGAGATACTCCTGGACGTTCTGAAAGCCGACCCGGAACCCATGGTGCTTTCCGAAGCTGTTTTCGCTTTGGGAAAAATTACCGCGGAACCTGACGAAGAAATCATCCTGGCTCTTCGGGTTCTTCTTAAAACGAAAATTCTTGTTCCCGGCGGCGACAACAATCTTGCTATGGCGCTTCTGGGAACCATAGAAAAGTTGGTTGATTCAAAAACAGGCCTGCGCGACGAGCGGCTCTTCGGCGGCCTGCTGCTTATGCTTGAGGCGCCCCTTTCGCAGAGCGTACGGCAGAAAACCCGCCGGCTCATAGGGAAAATGACGGGGTTTTAAACTTTTATGCACAGGCCGCGCCGCCAGACGGCGGCTTTTTCCTTGTCTTCGTACTGAATTTTTTTTCTGATAACGATGCTTGACGGATCGGATTGTTTTCCCTGCCGGACAATGCCGAAGATGCCGTTGCCCAGATAGGTAAAACGCTCCCCTTCTTCGAGGGTTTCGGCCGCGAGGAGTTCTTTCGCGATGCATTCAAAGTGGGCGGGTTCTCCTGTTCCCTGATGCAGAACCGCGGACAGAATGTCCCTGATGGGTTTTCCGCAGATGCCGCAGGGAGGAGCCTCCCTTTCGATTTTTGGTTCGGACTGTTTTTTTTCCCTGTTCCGGGAAAAATGGCGCCGCCGCCGGTTTCCGTTTTCACTCATGGGCGTGGGTCATTCCTTTGCACAAGTTCGTTGGTAAGCGTTTGAGCAATCCTCATGATGGCCGTCTGTAAATAGCGGCTGTCATGAATCTTCTTCTTTAATTCCGCGATGCGTTTCGGATCAATCTTCCTTGCGATCCGTACCATGCTTATCCTTCCTCCCTGAAGGCGTCCTGAATGTGATGAACTTTTCTTCCCGTCCCTGGTACGAAAAGCACATCATACCGTATGGAAAAACCGTCGAACCCGGGATGCTCCATAAGATAAAACTTCGACGTTTCCACAATTCTCTTTATCTTTCTCCGCGGAATCCCCTGTTCAAGTTCGCCGGCGTCAAACGAAGTCCAGTGTTTGACTTCCGCGAATACAAGCTCATCGTCTTTGCGGACGATAAGGTCTATCTCTCCCCGGGACTTGCGGTAATTTTTTTCAAGAACAGTATACCCCCCTTTCAGAAAAAAGGCCAGAGCCTCTTCCTCGCCGCGCCTGCCTTTCTCACTCGTGGTCATTCGGGCTGCTTCAAAAGGCCCTTGGGATCAACGGCTTTCGCGATAAAGACTTTCTTTTCGGTATTCAGGTCTATCACCCCGCCCTTATCATTATCCAGCATGGCGCCGTCTTTGTCTATCATCAGTTTGACCTTGGGCCGCAGGGGCGCGTCGGGGTTATTTTCTATAACCCGGCCTATGCAGGATGTAGAAAGAAGGACAATGCTGCCCAGAGGGTAAATGCCCATGCAGCGGATAAAAATGCGCAGAATTTCCGGGTCAAACCGCCGTCCGTTATCGCTCAAAATGGAGCGCATGGCCGTATAGCCTATCATTGAGTCGCGATAGGGCCTGTCGGAAATCATTGCTTCGAAAGCGTCGACCACGGCGACGATGCGGGCGAAAAGATTGATTTGCTTGCCCGAGAGCTTTTTGGGGTAGCCTTCGCCGTCCCACCTTTCATGATGCTGAAGAGCCGTCAGGCCTATATCTTCGGGATACCCCAGTTCCCGTGTAATGATTCTGTAGGAGTGCAGCGTATGCGCCCGCATTTTGGCGAGGTCTTCGCCTTCCAGCTTTCCGGTTTTCGCCAGAATATCCGCGGGAACCCTTACCATGCCCACATCGTGAAGCAGGGCGCCTGTTACAAGCTGCGTCAGCTTGTGGGCGATCATGTCCATGCCGCTGCCGGTAATGTTGGCCAGAATCGCCGTATTCAGGGAATTCTGGGCCGAGTCGCTTTCGCCGGGAAGGCCGAAAAAAACAAGCTGAATAAGATCGTTGCGGTGTTTCGCCAGAAGATTCTGCAGGTTGTCCACAATTTTGTTGACGGCGGAGTTTTCTACCGGTTTCTGCTCCCTGATCTCATCCTGTATTCCCCGCATCTGCTCCAGAAGTTTTTTATAGGTTTTCAGGATTTCCTGCTGAACAGGCGAATCCATATAATTGACAAAAGATACGCTGTCGGGCGCAGTCTTTTCCGCCGCCACGACGGTCGCGGCGATGTCCTTTTCGGACATAAGGGCGCCTTCGCACTGCACCGCCTTGATTCCCCAGCGCAGAAGGCGGTCTATGTCCTTTTGTTTGAGGGGAACATTTTGCGGCGCGAAAATATTCGTTTCGTCGATAAAAACCGGCTTCGAAAAACGGTCGCCCGCTTTCAGCGTTTTTACGTCGATATTATTCATTATCCGTCATCCTTATAGTCTCTCACTTTTTTTCTGCCTGCCCTGAAATAGTATGCACATATACCAGCATTTCTGCAACAAGTTCAAAGCAGTCTTCAGGGATAAAAGAGCCTTCCTCAAAATAAAAAAGCCTCTCCGTCAAACTCCGGCGGGACATAACGGGAATCCCTGCCTTTTCCGCTATGTGAATAATCTGTTCAGCAAGATACCCCGCGCCGCGGGCAAGAACAAAGGGGGCGGGAAGGTTCTTGTCATACTTTATGGCTACAGCTTTTTCCATCACGCCATCTCGTTTATCCGCTGAAGATCTTCGGGTGTTTCGGCAAAACCGTCAAAACATTCTCCGTTATAGACAATATCGTCACAAAAAACCCCCAACTTGCGGAATTTCCGTACCCATACGGCGGGAAGGAGGTTTTTTCTGTCCAGGGTTCCGGTATAATAGATTTTCAGGCCCGCCTCCTGTTTTTGAGCTTTCCAGGTAAAATACCATGCGTCGCCGCCGGAATGTACCGCGAGCACGTGTTTTTTTGCTGTTTTATAAGCCGCCGGCCCTTCCGGGCCGTAGAGTACACGCAGCGAGCCCGCGCAGGCGCGCCCTTCTACCGTACACCTGTAGGGATAGATGACCCAGGCCGCTTCCGTCTCGCAGAGATGGTTATAAAGCTGAAGTAAAAGCCCTTCCCTGCCGCCGGCATCCACAGGAGCGGCGGATTCTTCGTCTTCCCCGCCGGAGGGAGCGTTTTCATCGCGGGTTCCCCGCCGGTTCTGTCCGCCGCCTGAGTCCCCGCCGCCGGAATAACCTTCCACAAGGGCGTACAGTATCTCGTAATCATCCGCGTTCAGGGTAAGCCCTTTGGCCTCGCAGCGCAGGGCCAGGGCGGAGCGGGTTAAAACTTCGCGCTTGTCCTGCGTGTGGACAAACCTCAGCATTTCCCCGAAAGCGACGCCCTGCGGGAGTTCCCGGCCCGCGTGAAAGAAGGTCCGCGCAAGGATAAAGCGTGAATATTCACGGCTGCCCGGCTCCGGAAAGAGGGGCGCCGGCGGCATCGGGGAACCGGCCGGCGGCGGCAGCCGGCCTGAAAGCGCGGAGCCGCCTTCCGCGCGGAGAATAAACTCAAGGCGGCCGTTTTTTTGAATGAAAACGCCTTTATAGAAAGCGCCGGGAGTCAAAACCGCGGCGGTTTTCACGGAAACTGTTTTACCGCCGTACTCAAGGGTCCACAAACCGCCGGGGGCCTGGGCCACAGCCCTTACATGAAAAAAACCGCCGGATGAGCTGTGCTGACCGGCGGTTTTGACTGGCTGTGCGGAGCGGGAAGAATCAATCATTGGAAGCCGCGGGCGCTCCGGCAGCCTCGCTGGCCGGCTGAGGCGCCTGTACGGTCTTTCTGCGGATAAGCTCCGCGACGCGGGCGGCTTTTCCCGAACGGCCGCGCATGTAGTAGAGTTTGGCGCGGCGCACACGGCCGTGGCGGACAACTTCGACCTTCTGGATACGCGGCGAGTTTAAGGGAAAGACCCTCTCGACGCCTGTTCCGTAAGAAATCTTGCGCACGGTAAAAGTTTTGCGCAGGCCCGAGTTCTTCTTCGCAATAACAAGACCTTCGTAAATCTGAATTCTTTCGGTTTTGCCCTCGATAATGGAAAAATGAACCTTTACGGTATCGCCGATTCTGAAATCGCTGACCTCTTTCAACTGTTCGGCCTCAATCGCCTTGATAACATCCATAATTTTCAACCCCTTCAATTATTTCAATTTTCCCGCCGTCCTTCCAAAAGTTCGGGCCGGTTTTTTTTCGTTTTCAGAATACTCTGTTCCCGCCGCCATTTCTGAATATTCGCGTGATGACCGGAAAGAAGAATCTCCGGAACCTTGAGACCCCGAAAAACTTCCGGCCGCGTATACTGAGGATACTCCAGAAGGCCGCCGCAAAAACTTTCTTCTTCAAGAGACTCCCGCGTGATGACGCCGTCCAGAAGCCGGTACACCGCGTCAATAATAACCATTGCCGCGATCTCCCCCGAAGACAGAACATAATCGCCCACGGATATCTCATCATCAACATACAGGTCTAACACCCGTTGGTCAATACCCTCGTAGCGGCCACAGATTATAATCACTTCTTTTTCTGCGGCGAGGCTCCGCGCGTAGTCCTGGGTAAAGGGCTTTCCCGAAGGGCTAGGGCAGATGGTTCTCAGGCAATCGGCTCCCACGCTGTCGAGGGCCGCCGCAAGAGGTTCGGGTTTCAGAACCATTCCGGCGCCCCCCCCGTAGGGCGCGTCGTCGCAGCTGCGGTGTTTGTCACGGGCAAAGTCCCGAATATTGATGTTCGCGTACGAGACTATGCCCTTGCCGGCGGCCTTCGCCATGATAGAGGAACTGAAATACGCTTCCAAAATTTCAGGGAAAAGGCTCAACACGGTAAACTTCATTGCAGGAGCCACTCCGATTTCAGTTCGATGCTGCGCCCTTCGGTATCGACTTCTCCCACATGGGCGTTTTCAAAAGGAATAAGAAAAGTCTTGCCTTCTGCGTTTACAAGCTCAAGCAGTTGGCGGGGGCCGGCGTCAAGCACGGATTTTACCGTTCCCGCGGTTTTGCCGCCGCAGACCAGAGCGCAGCCGCACAGGTCGGCTATGTAAAACTCGCCCTCGCGAAGCGGCGCGGCTTTTTCCCTCGGAACGCGTATTTCCCAGCCGTTGTACTTCGCGGCCTCTTCCGGGCTGCCTATGCCCGCAAGTTTGAGGAGTATGTCCTTTCCCGCGATTTTGCATTCCTCAACGGCAAATTTTTTTTCCTGCCCGCCTCCGGCAAGAGTAAGCTCCCGCAGGGTAAGAAAGTGTTGGTACTCGCCGGAAAAACTCATAACCCGCATGAAGCCCCGCACGCCGTGGGAACGCCGGATACAGCCTATGGCAAGCACGGGTTCAAGCTGTTTATTATTCATTATAAATCCTTTCCGGTATGACGCAGGAAGGCTTTAAGCGCGACAAGCCCCTGGGCCGCGCCAGGGATTGGAGGGGCGCGAAGTGGCCGCGCCAGCGGCGGAACCCCCGCAAAGCCCGGTTTTTTGTCCGCCGCAAGGCGGACAAAAAAGGCGCCCTGCTTTTTCTTCAATTCACTGTTTTCGCCTAATCGAGGATTTCCAGAACAACCCTTTTGCCGGATTTTGTGGCGGCGGCGCTTAGTATGGTCCTGACGGCTTTGGCTATGCGGCCGTGCTTGCCTATGACTTTGCCTATGTCTCCGTCGGCGACTTTCAGTTCGAGAATAGTCGATTTTTCGCCTTCGATCAAATTTACTTCAACGCCGTCGGGCTCATCGACCAGGGCCCTGGCGATATAGGAAACGAGTTCTTTTTCCATGTGCGCCCCCTGTTACGGCAGGTAAATTTTGTTTTTGTTAAGAATCTTTTTGACCGTTGTTGTGGGGCGCGCGCCCTTTCCCAGCCATTCCTGGATTTTCGGCTCGTTAAGCCGCACCTGTTTGTCGGCGGCTTCGATGGGATGATACAGGCCGACTTCTTCAATGGGCCGGCCGTCACGCGGCGCCTTGGCGTCCATAACGACGATCCTGTAGTAGGGCCGTTTTTTGGTCCCGAATTTTTTTAATCTGATTTTTACGCTCACAGTTTCCTCCTCGCTAGCGAAATTTCAACACGAATTTTCAAAGCCGGCGCTGGTCCGGCCGTTTTAGCCCGGCATTCCGGGCAGAACTCCACCTTTATTTTTGGCGGCTTTCTTCATCATGAGCCGCGCTTTTTCAAATCTTTTTAAAAGCTGATTAACAGCGAAAACCGATGTGCCCGAACCTCTGGCAATGCGTTTGCGGCGGGTGGGGCCGATGATGCGGTAATTATCCCTCTCGACAGGGGTCATGGACAGGATAATGGCTTCCTGATGTTTCATTTCGTTTTCATTGATGTCTTCTTCCCTGAGCTGGCCGGACAGGCCGGGGACCATTTCCAGAAGGGACTTGAGGCTGCCCATTTTTCTCATGCGCTTGAACTGGTCAAGAAAATCGGCAAGGGTAAAGGTCGAGGACTCCATTTTGAGCTGGAGGGCTTCGGCCTCCTGCTGATTGATGGTCTGTTGCGCTTTTTCAACCAGAGACACAATATCGCCCATGCCCAGAATGCGCGAGGCGATGCGCTCAGGATAAAAGGGTTCAAGGTCTTCAATTTTTTCGCCTGTTCCGGCGAATTTGATGGGTTTGCCGCAGATGCTTTTGATGGAGAGCGCCGCGCCGCCCCGCGTGTCGGAGTCGAATTTGCTGAGGATGACTCCCGTGAGCCCTATTTTTTCTTCAAAGGCTTTCGCGATGTCAACGGCGTTCTGGCCTGTCATGGCGTCTGCGACAAGCAGGACTTCGTCGGGCCGCGCCGCTTCTTTTATTTTGAGCAGCTCGTTCATGAGATCTTCGTCTATCTGCTGGCGGCCGGAGGTATCGACTATGACCGTGTCAAACTGGAATTTCCCCGCGTGCGCGAGGGCGTTTCTGACAACGCTGACGGGATTTTTAGCCCCCTCTTCGCGCCAGACTTCGGTTTCGGTTTGCCGGCCCAGAACCGCGAGCTGTTCCACGGCCGCGGGGCGGACCAGATCCGCTGCGACAAGAAGGGGCCGCCTGCCGTTCTTTTTCAGGCGCAGGGCGAGTTTGGCGGCCGTGGTTGTTTTACCCGAACCCTGAAGGCCGCAGAAAAGAATGACGGTTTGGGTATCGGGGCCTTTCAGGACAAGGTCCTGCTTTTCGTCCCCCAGGAGGTCAACCATGCGGTCATGGATAATCTTGATAAACTGCTGGCCCGGAGCGATTCCCGTGAGGATTTTTTCGCCCCTGGCTTCTTCGGCGGTTCTGTTGACGAACCTGCGGACAACGCGAAGGTTGACGTCCGCCTCGAGAAGGGCCATTTTTATTTGTTCAACTGTTTCCTCGATATTCTTGTCGGATATCTTTGCCTTTCCGGAAAGCTGCCGGACTATATCGGAAAACGTGTTTGTCAGTTTGTCAAACATCAACCAACTGTATACAGGTAAATCCTGAGATTGTCAAGGCAATTCCCCCGCGCTTCGCGCGGGGGAATTGCCGACCGGAAATTGCGGTGAAAGCCGCCGGCGCTCTACGGGCGTGTCATCGCGGTTAAGAGCCTTCTTCCGTAGTCGTGGAGGGGCCCGGATTCAGCAGCGCCTCCCTCCGCACGGTTCCGAGGGACTCGTTTTCCGTAATCCGGGGATAAACCTGTTCCCGCGCGCGGGTGTAGTGGGATTCGTCGTCAATTTCCTGCCAAGCATAGTGTTCTATTTTGCGGATAGCTATGGCGTAGTCCGCGGGGAGCTTTCCCCCCAGGGCGTCCCGGCTAACCGCGGACATTGCGGCTTCGTAATCCATACGGGGCTGATCCGCGGAATGTGCGCTTTGAAAGGCGGCCATGGCGTCCAGAACTTTTTTGTCCAGCTTGGTAATGCCCACCAGTTCGCCGCAGATGGAACCCAGATCGTCCTTTCTTTTTGAGTTTCCCAAAAGCCTGAGATCCCCGTCGGCCTCCAGATACACCTCGTCGCCGGAATTGGTTTTACCCGAGGCCAGAATAACATTGGGCCGGGGATCATTGATAAGCGCAAAGAGGCCAATATCATCATAAATGAGATCCGATTCAAGAATCAGTGCGGGGCCTTCGGCTTTCCCGGCGCAGCGCGCCAGAGTATTCATGCTGCCGGTGGACGCGTAACTCTCATTGTGCACAAGGTTGAGGCCGGCATACCGCCGCGCCAGCCTCGCGTACCATTCGGCGCAGTGCCCTGTCCCGATGATAATTTCCTCGATCCCGGCGGCAAAAAGTTTTTTAATCGACCATTCCACAATGGAAAGACCGCCGATTTCAAGAAAGCCCTTGGGCATTTCAGCGGTCCGGCCCTCAAGCCTTAGTCCCATACCCGCAGCCATGATGATCGCCTGGCGTATCATATTTTTTCCTCTTTCGTCACTTCCCCACATTGCCGGGTATCCGGCATAATCGCTCCCCGCGGAGAATCCGGTTATGGGGCTTTTAAGCCCAGCGCGCTCTATGAGAGTTGTTCGGAAACTTTCGTTTCTTGAACACCTCTATTCTATAATTTAATCTATTTTAAACTTTCCGACCTCTTCCATAAGCGCGTCAATGTTGTTTTTGTTTTCACCGCTGATTTCGTTGACGCGGGTTACCGCGTTGTTTATCTGGTCGGCGCCCGCCGCCATCTCGTTCATGCCGGTCGCGATTTCCCCGCTGATCCTTTCCAGATTGGAACTCGCCTCAATGACGCCCGCGGTACCCGAGAGTATTTCCGAGGAGCCGTTTTTTACCTGCCGGGTTATTTCGTTCAGGCGGCTTATGGCCTCAAGAATTTGCTTGCTGCCCACGCCCTGCTCTTCCATAGCGCTGCGGATATTTCCTTCCTGAGTGTCCACTGTGTGCACGCCGTGGTCTATGGCCTCGAAACGGTTCAGCACGGTTTCCGTGGACTTGCTGATTTTGTCTATGGAGACTTTGATTTTCTTGAGCACGCCGGAGATGATTTTGGACTGCCCTCCCGAAGATTCGGCGAGTTTTCGTATTTCCTCCGCCACAACTGCAAAACCTTTTCCCGCCTCACCGGCGTGGGCCGCCTCAATGGCCGCGTTCATGGACAGAAGGTTGGTCTGGCTGGCAATGTTTTCCATAACGGAGTTGATTTCCAGAAGGCCCTCGGATTCTTTGGCGATGCCCTGAATGTCAACCGAAACTTCCTTCAGACCCGATCTGCCTATGCCGGAGGCTTTGCTGAGTTCCGTAACATTTTCGGCGTTCTTCACGAGAGTCTGGGTAACGGACTGAATGTTGGCCAGCATCTGTTCAATGGCCGAGGATGACTGCGATACACTGTCGGTCTGCTGGTCTATGTTTTCGTTGAGGCTGTTGATGTTGGCGGTTACTTTTTCCATGAAAGAACCTGTTTCCTCCACGCTAGAACTCTGGCGCGCCACCTGGTTTTTCATGCTTTGGATATTCGCGGTAATCTGGTTTACGGCCGCCGCGGTTTGTTCCATGTTGGCGGCGAGATCCCTCCCCGTCGCGGCAAGGGCGGCCGCCTTGTCCTTAATAACCGCGATAAGCCGCTGAATATTTTCAAGAGCGGAATTAAAAAACCTTGACATTTCCCCGATTTCATCCTCGCTGTCCGCCTTGAATTTTTGGGTAAAGTCGCCCGTACCTATGTCCCTGAGTACCGCCATCATCCGCTTCAGAGGCTTAACAATGGAGCGGGACATAAAGAACGCGGCCAGGATGGTAAGCATCATCATGCCTATACCAATGCCAACGCCTATTTTAAGCATCGTATAGATGGGGGTCAGTACCACCTGCACGGGCACGCCGATCATCAGGGACCAGGGCGTATCGCTTCTGCCGACTTTAAGAGGTACGCAAATAAAAAGCATTTCCTTTTCCAGTTCCATAACATAATTGGAAAAGGAAAACTCCCTGCCCTCCGCCACAGCTTTTATAAAATTTTCCAGATGAGGCCCCGCAACATCGTTTTCGGTTTCTTCCATGAGTTTACCTATCCGGTTGGGATCAAAGTGTCCGCTGACCATGCCGCCGTTGGAAAACACCGCGGCAACCGACCCCTCGTAGGGTTTTATCTTTTGCACATGATCCTGAATAACGGATATATCGAGATCGATATTCATGGCCCCGATAAAGCGCCCGTCATTTTTAATGGGCGCGATGACGGTGGTTATCAGCCGTTCCACCCCGTCGATGGGATACATGTATGGCTCAATCAGGGTTTCCTTGCCTGTTTGTTTGGGGATAAGGTAATAGTCGCCGGGGCCGGGGGTTTCGTAGTCCACAAGCGGATCAAGGAATACGCCGGTTTTCGTTCTGTACCAGTAGGGGATAAACCTGCCGCTTTCATCGGTTCCCGGAGTGTTCCCGTAGCGGCTGTCAAAGCCGTCTAGGGCGTCAGGTTCCCAAATATTGGACGCGGCCGCTATTTCCGGGTTTTTCTCAACCATAGTCCTGACCAGCATGTTAAAAAGCTCGCGCCGCTGGCCGGCCTCTATTTCCAGATGTTGTTCCATAATCTGGGCAACGGTCCGTACGGCATTCATGTACGTATTCAGCCAGTCTTCGATTTCCCGCGCGTTTTTCTCCGCCAGATTACTAATCTCACTTTGCACAAGACCGGTAATTTGTCCGTAGGCCGCGCGCAGAATGCTTCCCACAAGGATACCCGTTCCCACAAGATTAAGACCTACAATCATCACAATGAGTTTTTTACCGATTTTCATGCGAACCACGGTAACATGTTTTCCGGCCAATGTACACTGGGCCGACATCAGGGCATCGGCGTTTACTTTTTTCGAGTCATCTATAGCGCATTTCTTGCGGCTTAGCCGCAAGAAACCGGGCTTTTCGGGGGTTCCGCCGCTGGCGCGGCCGCTTCGCGCCCCTTCA
>JAISQU010000069.1 GCA_031274005.1 Spirochaetales bacterium | reverse complement strand
TGAAGGGGCGCGAAGCGGCCGCGCCAGCGGCGGAACCCCCGAAAAGCCCGGTTTCTTGCGGCTAAGCCGCAAGAAATGCGCTATAGATGACTCGAAAAAAGTAAACGCCGATGCCCTGGAAGAAGCGCAGGCTGCCACGCAAGGGGCAGCTTATTCTATGCGATACTCCACAGGATTGTTGTAAACCTTGCTGTATGGCGGAACGGACCGCGTGAGCCAGACATTGCCGCCGATGATCGCGCCTTTTCCGATAATGGTTTGGCCTCCCAGAATCGTGGCCCCCGCGTAAATAGTTACATCGTCTTCTATGGTGGGATGCCTTCTGAAATCCGAAAGCTCCTTTCTGACGCTCAGCGCGCCAAGGGTGACGCCCTGATAAATCTTGACATTGTTGCCTATGACGGTAGTTTCGCCGACAACAACGCCCGTACCGTGATCAATGAAAAAGCCGTCGCCGATGACAGCCCCCGGATGAATATCTATACCCGTTTTTCCGTGGATATACTCACTCATAATCCGCGGCACAAGGGGAACGCCCCGTATCCACAGCTCGTGGGCAAAACGGTGAACGATCAAGGCCTCAAGCCCCGGATATGAAAGGATGACTTCTTCGTTGGATTTGGCAGCGGGGTCGCCGCGGAAAGCCGCCTCCACATCCAGATGAATGCGCTGGCGGATCGCCGGAAGGGTTTGCAGAATTTCTTCCGCAATTTTTTCCGCTTCGCCCATGCATGAAATATACTGATTCTCCTGCCCCGTATACCCGCAGAAGGCGCTGCCCGGAACCTTGTGCTTGTAGCAGAGGCTTTTGCCGATTTCGGCAGTCAGACTGCGCGCAAGGCGGTTTAAGGTCTCGGAAATGACAAACCGCACCTCCCTGCTGTCAACGGTTTTTTCGTCCGTATATCCGGGAAAGATAAGCCACTCGTAATCAGAAACAATTCTGAGAGCCGCGAGCCGCGACGGAAGATTACTGCCGTCAAGATGATTTATCCCCACTTTCGTATAGGAGTCAAAAATCGCCTCGGTTATATTCTTGAGTGTATCAATCATATATAAAAGTATGTAACAATCTGTGGCGCAGGTCAAGGCGCCGGCGGGAGAAAGCAGGGTTTTTTTACGGTATGATGGCGGCATATTTCGCGTTTGATAAAGTTCGCAAAACGTCTTTACGATTTTAGCGGAAAAGAGTCTTCTATCGCGTCGAGGTGTTTTTCGAGGTTCGCGTTGTCAAAGCCCAGGAGTGTTCCGCATTTTTCGGCGGCAAAACGGAATTGTCCGTAGCGCATTTCAAGGCCGTCTATGCAGGTTCTGCCCGCCTCGCGCACGGCGCGGGCAAAGGCGGCCTTTTCCGGATTGTAATGTATGTCGGCAAGAAGGCAGCTTTCCGGCAGCTTCAGAATCGCATCGGGTTCAAAAGGCGTTACGCCGGGCATTGCGTTGATGATGATATCGCTGGAAGGGGAAATTTCCGCAAGGGTATTCCAGGTACTGTTGACCGTCAGTTTTTTTTTGGATCTGCACAGCGGGCTAAGAAGAGCGCCCATTTTGTGCGCGTCTTCGGGAACAAGGTCGATGATGACCAGATCGGCCGCCTCGCGAACAAGCTCATAGCAAATCGAAAGAGCCGTGCCCCCGGATCCTGTGACAAGGACTTTTTTTCCCTCAAGGGGAGTCCTCTTTTTTAAGGCCCGTACAAAGCCGGGCCCGTCGGTACGGTCAACAATAATAGTGCGGTTTACAGGATCTCGGATAAGCTGATTCAGGCTTCCCAGAACGCGGGAACGTTCGGAAATTTCTATTTTATACGGCAGGGCTTTCAGATGCGAAAAAGAAAGAACCTTGTAGGGTTTTGTTACGGTCAGGTCCAGAAATCCGGGCAGACCAAGAATTTCTTTTAAAAAAGGTTCCAGATATTCAGGCCGCGCAAGATCAAAGGCGACGAATTTTCCCTTCAGACCCAGTACCTCGAAAAAACGGTTCCACAGGCCGGGACTAAAGGAATAGCTTGAAGGCCGCGTACCGCCGACAATGCCGCCCAACACGACAGCCGTTTCCGGCAGATCCTGAAAGGGGTCATTTGTCAAAAATTGTTTTATAGCCGCCCGCATGCAAAACCTTCTTTCATTTTTTACTTAATAGGAAATTGTTCAGAAATTGAGGTTTCCGAACAACTCAAATAATAATATACTGAAATATAACTCAATTGCAAAACAATTGCACTGCCGCCTTAAACGCAACAGGCTGATAGGAGCCTGTCGGACTTCTAATAAATGTGAGCCGAAGACGGCTCTGCGATTTTCGGGAAGACCCGAAAACGCATTACACCCGCAATTTTGCTCCGCAAAATTGCGCCGTCTTGAACCACGCGGAGCCATTGCTGCAATGGCTTGGCTTGAAGCGCAACAAGCTGATAGGTAAATAGTATTCGACTTCAATATGTGCCGATGACTTGGAGGTTGTTCCATACTCCCGAATAGGATTCCAGGGGGCTGACGGCCTCGGCATAGATGGTCTGGAGGGAATGCATTTCCGGTTGTTCAATTGTTTTCCCGTGGGGGCTTATCTTTTTTGCCTGCAAGATTCCCCGTGAAAAGGCAATGTGCCGGTTTGTGATATTGCCAAAAAAATATTCCGGCGCCGAAGCGGGAACCGGAAAGTTTTCCGGAGCGCCCCTGTCACCCAGTGCGGGATCCGCCGGTACCCATCCAAAGTTCGGCAGGTATAATTCCGCCCAGAAATGCGGCTGGGCGATATTGGATTCGGTAATGATATAACCCGCTATTGTCCGCGCGGGAACGCCGGATGCCCTGAGCATGGACACATACAGCGTCGCGTAGGTATAGGAATCTCCCCTCCTGTCTTTCAGCCCGTTGCGGGCCGAAGCGTACTTTGCCTGCACAGAATAACTCATGCGGGACATTACATATTCGTACAGCCGCCGCGAACGGGTATAGGGGTTGGGTTCCCTGCCTCCGTTCGCTTTTGCGGCGGCGGCTATATCCGGGTCCGCGGCGGGGGTAAACACATTCGACGCTGTGTAAGCCTTGTACAGGGGGCGCTCCGTATTGTAATCCGCCGGTACGCGCGCGGGGTCGATGCGCGACTCCATTGTATAGCGGTCAAGAATAAAAGTTTGCGACATTTTAAAGGAGACATTCCGGCGGGGTTCCCTGAGATAAAACAGCATAAGGCCGTTGTAGTTTTCTATTTCAGCGGGAGGTTCCTGTTTTATAAGCTGCACATTCCTTTGGCTGAGACTCTCCTGTATGCGCGGTATCCACAAATACAGGCCGCCGCCGTCCCTGCGGGAGGTGTTGCGTATATCCACGGAAGAAAGCAGGGTATATGTACGCTTGTCCCTGAATATCCGCCGGCCCGTACTCTGATCCAGTTCAAAGTATACGGTATTGCTCTCGCCTTTTTCCGTTCGCACCAGAAGAGCTCCGGAACCCGCGCCCGTGGGAACCCGCACCGCTATTTCCCTGTCGGACCAGTCCTCGTAATCAAAAGTTTCCGAGGATACGGCAATATACCGGCTTTTAGGATCTAACCAGCCTGCCCCCGCTTCGGCGGCCGGCGCCCAGGTAAAGCAGACAACGCTCTCACCCCTGTTATAGCCAAAGTTTTCGCCGGTTATGGAGAGAAGGCCGCCTACGGAACTGCGTTCGGGGCTGATAGCCTTGATGTACGGCCTTTGCGAACTCCCCGCGCCGCGCAGTATCACGGGAATATCCTTCCGGTTTGTAAACAGGACGCCCCCGCTCTGCCCCCTGGCTGTCACGACATGAACAAGCCCTGATGAGGCGTCTTCGGGTATGCGCAGGCTGATGCGCCGCGGAGTCCATTCCAGATACGCCGAGGCCACAGGAATAACGCCCGCAAAGTTGACCTTGCCGCGTTCTTCCCCGAAGTTTTCCCCTGTAATAACAAGAAGGTCCCCCGGTTCGGCGATTCGCGGTTCAATATCCTCAACGGAGGGCCCCTTCCCCGCAATCCACAGGCTTACGGCGAGCAAGAGCAGGCACAGTCCGAAAAAAACGAGAGGCAGCTTTCTGATGGTGCGGTTCATTCGCGCGCGCCTTCTTCCTTGCCCGCGGCGCGGGGCACTATCTGAATTTCCAGTTCTATATCATAGGTATTGTTCGAAGTGGCGCCCAGGGACTTTACGCCAAGAGGAAAAAAAAGAACCCTCTCCCCCATGCGGACAGGAATATTTTTCAAAGTCGAGAGGTACTGCAAAGGCCTGTCATCGGGAGAAGAAATCCACACCTGGCCGCGGGCGACGAGGACTACGGAGTTCTCCTCATCGACATAGGGCGTGAAGTCCGCCAGAACGACGATGTTTTTTCCCATGAGCTTTACGCTGACGCTGCGCCCCGAAACGGTACTTTTTGAACTTTCCACATTCCAGACCACGTCCTCTTCCGTTTCGGAAATCCGGGCGGCTATGTTCATGTTCAGAACCTGCTCCAGTTCGCTGAAAAACTCCTCGCCGGGCTGCTGTTTCGCGGTTTCGGCCCCGTCCGCGGAAGGAGGACTCTGCAGCCCGTCATCCGGCGGCAGCGGCGCCGCGGGGATTAAGAGACAGGCAAGAATCAGGGCAGGCAGGCTCTTCACTTATTGTCCCCTCCGGCGCTTACGGAGCGGAAGTCCCCTCCCTGCTGTGAGGAAATATCGGCCTCACGCAAAAAAACGGGTTTGCCCCGGGACTCGAAATTTTGAAGATCCGGCAGCAGAATCCTCACCTCCCGCGAAGGGTCTTCTTTTTCCAGGATTTCCCTAAGCTGATTTATGTCTTTGATGTTGGCAATGTTTTCCGCGCGGCCACCTCCGGCCAAAAGGCTTGCCTGCGGCGTACTTCGGGTGAAAAAACTCAAACCCATTCCGCCGCCAAAGATGATGAGCGCCGCGGCGGCTGCGGCCGCCAGGGGAAGGCTGACCGGTTTTTTCCACAGGGGAGGCCGGGGGGCGGAAAAAACCCTCTCGCGTATACGCGCGAAAGCAGCGGGAATATCAGGCTCCGGCTGCGCGGAGTCCCGCAGGATACTTCCCATGGTACGGTAGCGCGCGATGGTCCGGCGGCAGACCGTACAGTTTTCCAGATGGGAATCAAGCCTCTCCTTCCAGGGAGAAGGAACTTCCCCATCACAGTACGCGGAAAGAAGTTCTTTATCAGGGCACATGCATTTCCTCCGAATTCTGAAAAAATGCGGCAAGCCATTCTCTTGCCCGGAATACCCGAACCTTAACATTGCCTTCACTTATTTTTAGAATAGCCGCAATCTCCTTATAGGACAGGTCCCCGTACTCTTTGAGTACCAGAACCTCCCGCAGTTTTCCGGGAAGCAGGAGCAGAGCCTCCCGAACGCGCAGGGAAGTTTCTTTTTTAAAATACTCATCCTCCCCGGATTCCGTGGAACGGCCTTCCCCGTCTGATAAAACCTTTTTATAGGCCTTCCGCTCCCTTGTTTTGCGTTTTTCGTAATTCAATGCGAGATTTTTCGCCACCCGCAGAAGCCAGAATTTGGCTTCCTCCGCGGAGGGGAAACCCTGAGTCCTCTGATGAAACTTTACAAATGTTTCCTGACAAATATCCTCCGCAATTTCAGCGCTTCCCATCATTCGTACAAGAACTCTGATAAGCAGCGCAAAAGTTCGCTCATATATCAGGTCAAAATCCTTTTTAGAATTCCCCCATACCATATAAACAACTCACCCCTGGAGTTTGTTACAATTTAGCCGGCCGAACTCTCTCAAATTCGTTTCCAGCGGGTACCGTCGGGTGAATCTTCAAGAAGGATTCCCTGTCCCTTGAGTATATCACGAATCTCGTCGGCGCGGGCAAAATTCTTTACTTTCCGCGCGGCAAGCCTTTCTTCTATCAGGGCCGTAACGCCGGCATCCAGGGCCTCTTCGTCGCCGCTTTGCAGGAGTTCCAGGCCAAGCACCCTGTCCATCTGCGTTACAACGGCCAGTTTTTCCCAATCGGGAATATCCTGACTCTTGAGGAGGTTCCACAGCCCGGCTAGGGCCCTGGGCATGTTGAGATCCTCCGAGATGTCGTCCCCGAAACCCCGGAGTATATCCGAGGCCGCGCTGCCCAAAGCCTCCGCGGGCCGGCCGCGCTCAAGCCGGCTCAGTCTTTCTATTAAATTTGCCCGCGCGGAAGCGGCCGAAGCCAAACCGTCGAAACTGAACTTGAGCTGGCTGCGGTAGTGTCCGCCCAGACAGAAGTAGCGGTAATCCAGGGGCTTGAAACCCTCTTCCACAAGCCTGTCCAGAGTAAGAAAACCGCCTTTTGACTTGGACATCTTGCCCCTGTCCATAAGGAGGAACTCCCCGTGCATCCAGTATCCGACCCAGGGGGATTTTCCCGTGGCAGCCTCGCTCTGGGCTATTTCGTTGGTATGATGCACGGGAATATGATCTATGCCGCCGCAGTGAATGTCGAACTGCTCCCCCAGATATTTCATGCTCATGGCGCTGCACTCAAGGTGCCAGCCCGGATACCCCCGGCCCCAGGGCGATTCCCATATCATCGTCTGATTCTCAAATTTGGATTTCGTAAACCATAAAACAAAGTCGTGGGGGTTACGCTTACCCTTGTCCACCTCTATGCGCGCCCCCGCCATAAGTTCCTGGTTATCCAGAAGGGCGAGTTTTCCATACGCCGGGAATTTATCTATGCTGAAATAAATATTCCCCCCCGCTTCGTAGGTAAAACCCCTTTCTTCCAGGCGCGAAACAAGGGCAATCATTTCGGCGATATGATCGGTGGCTTTGCAGATGATTGTGGGCCGCCTGATGTTCAGCCTGTCCGTATCATGAAAAAAAGCCTCGCTGTACATCGCCGCAATATCCCACACGCTGCGGCCCGTCTCGCGGGCGCTTTTTTCCATTTTGTCCTCACCCTCGTCCGCGTCATCGGTCAGATGCCCCACATCGGTAATATTCATGACATGGGTCACCTCATAGCCCGAATATTCGAGGCTGCGGCGCAGAACATCCTCAAAGATATAGGTGCGCAAATTGCCTATGTGGGCATAGTTGTATACCGTCGGCCCGCAGCCGTACATCCCCGCCTTGCCCGCCCTGAGCGGAACAAAAGCCTGGATCTGCCTTCCCATGCTATTGTAAAAACGTAAATCCACCCGCGCCGTCCCCTATACTTTCATGGAATGAATCAGAATTATAGATTAAGATACGCAAAATAACAAAAAAAATCAACATGCCTGCTCACCGGGGGAGAGGAGGGGGAGCGCCGGAAATTACAATCCAGGATGGATTGTAATGACGGTTCGTTTGAAGCCTTGCTGCAAGACGCGGCTCCCCCTGCGCTCCAGCCTCCTCGCCCGTCCTGCGAAAAAAAGCCGCCGTCTTAAGAAAGCCGGCGGCCCTTGACTATACTTCGGACTGCGGGGGCTTCCGCTGCCCCCACTCCTTAGAGCCTGTTTAATATCTTGCCTCCCCCGGGCGCGCAAGGGATTGAAGCGGAAATCCTTTTGGCGCAGCCAAAAGATTGGAGCGAAAAGCCGGCGTACAACCTGCCTAAAGGCAGGTTGCCGGAATATAACG
>JAISQU010000286.1 GCA_031274005.1 Spirochaetales bacterium | reverse complement strand
TTCCTCAAAACCGGAATCGGCGCCAAGCCTGTTATTGTCGGCTATGAAAGCCAGATACTGGAATTTTCGATTGAGCATGCGTCTGACTGGAATTATGTCAAGGACGACATAGTGGTTTTATACCCCGAACCCACGCTCTGGAGCGCTCACCCTTTTATCGCGCTTACCGGCGACAGCGACAGGGTAATAGACGCTCTGCTGAGCGAGGAGATTCAGCTTTTAGCCTGGGAAACTCACGGTTTTCGTACCGGAATAGCATCGGGACAGCCGATGAGTAAAATTTTTGACGTAAAAGGGGTTCCCGGCCAGGTTAAAAAGGTAATCCAACTGCCAAACCCCGACACTATGCAAAAGATTATGGATATACTCTCAAATTAACATGGTTCACATAACGGAGGGATGGTGATGGACGTGATGCAGGAAATAACAACGGTACAGGACGCAAGCGCTTCTCATAAAGTAAAGGCGGCGGCGGAACTGGCAAAAACAATTGACGTTACCGACGCGCAGCAGATCGAACAATACGCTGTGGGCATTCAAAGTAAAATTTCCGACTTTTCCGACAGCGTGCTGATAAACGTCCGCAGTAAAGATACCGGCTATGTGGGAATCATGATGAGCGAATTGCTGGGAAAAATAAAAGGCGCGAAGGTTGACGAACTATCGCCCTCCGCCCTGATAAACAATATCCCTATATTCGGCAAACTGTTTAACAGATTCAAACAATTTGTCGCCAGGTATGAAAAAATTGAAATTCAAATTGATAAAATCATCTCCAGCCTGGACAAGGCGCGGATGGATTTATTAAAAGATATAGGCGTATTTGATATGATGTTTGATCGCAATAAAGATTATTTTAAGGAACTGGAAGTCTATATCGCCGCGGGTGAAATGAAGGTAAAAGAACTGAACACGGAGGTCATTCCTCAGATGAAACGCCAGGCCGAAGAATCAGATGATCCTATGGTTTCGCAGCGCGCGAATGATATGGTTCAACTGACCAACCGGTTTGAAAAAAAGGTACATGACCTTAAACTCAGTAAAACAATATCGCTGCAAATGGCGCCCCAGATCAGGCTTGTACAAAACAACAACCGTATTCTTGTGGATAAAATCCAAACGTCCATATTAAATACGATTCCCCTGTGGAAAAATCAGGTCATTATCGCCATGGGAATTTTCAAACAATCCAATGCCCTCAAAACGCAGCAGGAAGTTGACAAGATGACAAACGATATGCTGCTGAAAAATTCGCAGATGTTAAAAGAAACCACCGCCGCAGTTGTCAGCCTGGGGGAAAAGGGGATAGTGGAGGTGGAGACCCTCAAAAAAGTGAACGCCGATTTAATCGCCACCCTGGAAGAAACGATTGCCATTCAGGAAAAAGGCAAACAGGCGCGTAAAGAGGCGGAGGCGGAGCTTGTTAAAATTGAATCGGAGCTTAAAAACAAGCTCGTTGAAATATAGCAGTTGTTCAGAAACTGAAGTTTCCGAACAACTCTAGTGATTGGAAAAGGCATGGTTTACCAGCCCCTTTCAGGGGCCGGCAATCATAGGTAAATATTATATGCGCCGCTATTGAAGCGGCGCCGAATTGTACCGCAGAGCTCTGCTCCGCGGTTCTTCATTTTACCCGAAATACCTTTTCAAAAGCCCCGTAAAACCGCAGCAGTGACGAGCCTCGTCACGGGCCATCTCGTGAACCGTATCGTGAATCGCGTCGTAGCCCCGTTCTTTCGCGCGTTTTGCGATGTCGGTCTTGCCGGCGCAGGCCCCGTGTTCGGCCTCGACGCGCAGCTCCAGATTCTTCTTTGTGCTGTCGGTAACCACTTCGCCCAGAAGTTCCGCGAACTTGGCGGCGTGTTCAGCCTCCTCAAAAGCATAGCGTTTGTAAGCGTCCGCGATTTCGGGATACCCTTCGCGCTCGGCGACGCGGCTCATGGCAAGATACATGCCAACCTCGCAGCATTCCCCGTTAAAGTGCGCCTGAAGATCCTTGATAATGTCTTCCTCAACGCCCTTCGCGACTCCCACCACATGTTCCGCGGCAAAAGCCGCTCCCGCAACCTGCTCCTTAAACTTCGCTGCGGGCGCCCTGCATTGCGGACACGCCGCAGGGGGCTCGTCTCCGGTATAGACATAACCGCAAACAGTACAAACCCATTTTTTCATGATAGATACCTCCAAAAATATTTTTCAACGGCCAGGCCGTCAGTTACCCTTTTTCGTGTCGCGCGCTCCCTGCCGTGTTACACTCCCCGCAGACACCATAAAAAACGGTTTTACGGTAATCAATCGCGAATCCCTGCTCCCCGGAATGCAAACCGCCGATGTCCCCCATGGCCCGCGGATTGGGGCAGTCCATATCGCATACCCTTCCGCACCGCGAACATACCAGATGAGGATGCGGCTCCGTGCGTCCGTCAAAACGTTCCTCGCCCTTTACCACCCCCACGGATACAACCGAACCCTCGTTCATAAAAAGGCCGATATTCCGGTATACCGTAGCCAAAGAAAGGCCGGGTATCCGGGGTTTAAGCTGGTCGTATACCCACTGAGCGCCGGGATGAGATCGCGTCGACAGTATGAGATCCAGTATCGCGTCCCGTTTTTTGCTGTGTTTTCTTCCAACTTTTTGCATGATACCCTTAAATCAATAATAATAACTATTATTAAAATAATGTATAAATCTGCTTTTGTCAAGTCATTTTTAAAAAATGTTTTTAAAAAACTGTCAAGGCGCACTACCCTTCCCGCTTCTGGCGCGCCCCCGGCCATAAAGGCCGGGGCCGGGCTTTACGCTCCAATTCCTCGGTCCGCCCGATGGCGGCCCTGCGGGATCTCGGCCTGTAGCTTTTGTATACGACAAGGGTATTTTCGGGCCTCGTTCTGGCGCAACCACGCTTGCGCGTGCGTTTGTTTGGGCAGGCTGCAATCCCTCGTGCCCCACGGGTTTTCGCAGTCTTGCTCGTCAAAAACCGGCCAGGAAACCGCACGGCAAAGCCGTGCGCCCGCAGAATACAGCAACACGGCCCGGCGTATACAAAAGCCCCCGCCGTTCATCCCCGGCAGCCCGCCTTCAGGCGGGCTGTACGCCGGCCAGCAAACTGCACGGCAAAGCCGTGCGCCCGCAGAATACAGCAACACGGCCCGGCGTATACAAAAGCCCCTGCCGTTCATCCCCGGCAGCCCGCCTTCAGGCGGGCTGTACGCCGGCCAGAAAACCGCACGGCAAAGCCGTGCGCCCGCTATTGCCGCTTTTCGCCAGCTTGATAATGACCTGAATCCGTACAAAATGAATTGATATTTAAAAGATTTGCCGGTTACTTGCAATTTGCCGTTGATGCGTATAGATGAGCCTGGATAGATTGTTGGTTGTTGAGCTTATTTTTCGGATGGGCGGACGGTTTTCATCGGAATAAAGGCTTTATACTCATTGCCTAAAGACACCTGTCCCGTAAGCAAAGACATACGCGGGTTTTTTACTATAATTCCTGAAACGCCCTATGGAGTTTTCTGAATACCGGCAGCCATTCGTTACCATCGTATATCTTGAATACCAGCCTTCCTGAATGACGGACCAGCTTTCCTGCCATCTGTATGATATAACGGATCACATGAATGAGTCTTTTCCGTATCCTCCCCGGCTTTACCCTGAGGGGAAGCAGTTCTTGCTCTTGCAGAAGTGTCTGGCCAATGGCGCGCAGGGCATTGTACGCGCACATCCCGATAAGCAGCATGATTTGATTAACAGCGTATTTTCCGGAGGGAAAC
>JAISQU010000082.1 GCA_031274005.1 Spirochaetales bacterium | reverse complement strand
CGAAGGTTGAGGAGGGCCGGGGTGAAAGGCAGCGGGCCGCCGCCCCGGCCCGCGCGCTGCTGGTTAAGCTTCTTGAAGCCTGCAAACGGTACCGGCCGGCGTTGATGGAAGAGGCGGTGCTAGAGCTGGAGAAGTATGACTATGACTCCGGCGGGGAACTGGTTTCATGGCTGCGGGAACAGCTGGATAATCTTGAGTACGACGCTATAAAGAACCGTCTGGAAAGCCAGGATGGGTTTTAAAAGCGTTTTAGATAACAGGCAGAAACAAAAATATTAATTTAGAGAATTTACAGGAGGAATTTATGAAGAACGCGAGAAAAGTCATATTGGCGGTTGACGACATCATCCCCAGCCTCAATGTGATAAGGAAAGTGCTGGAAGACACCTTTGACGTGTGTCTCGCAAAATCCATTGATATGGCTTCAATGATATTGAAATCCAACAAGGTGGATCTGATCCTGCTGGATATTGAGATGCCCGAAATGTCGGGCTTTGAATATCTGAAACATCTCCGGCAGACGCCGCAATACCGGGATATTCCCGTGATATTTGTAACTTCCCATGCGACCAAAGAATTCATTGTACAGGCCATGAATTCCGGGGCAAAGGATTTTATCGTAAAACCTGTTAACCCGGACACGCTGACGGAAAAAATCTATGCGGCCCTGGGGGCTCCTGAAAAAACGGTTTCCCGGGAGCTTATTGAACAAATGCTTGCCGATCTAAAGAAGGCCTGCAAAAAGGACATGGGCGCAAAAGCCAGCGCGCTGATAAAAGACATCCGGCATAAACATTTTAACACGATCGCCGACACCTATATCGCGGAAATTTGCGAACTGGTCTCCCAGTTTAACTATAAAACCGCGATAGAGAAGATGAGGCTCTTAACCGACAACGATTTTTTTGAGGGCTGTACGGAAAATGAAACTCCATCGCTTGATCTGCAGACGGATGAGGAAGAGGTAATTCCGGTTTGCCCGCCGGTCCCCACTATGCTCTGACATTTTATGGCGGCTAAAAAAAGGATGGGAATATGGAAAATAAGGGACAGGCAAAATACCTCAAACTGCTGTTGAGAAATAGTCCCAACGCCATTATGCTGCTGGACAGCGAAGGCCATGCGGATTATTGTTCGGAAGAATTCTGGAACCTTACGGGTATCAAAAACCGGAACGTTCTGGAAGGCCTTCATTTCCGCGAGATCTACAAGTTGTTTGAGGGCGCCGCGTTTATTGAAAACGCCGAAGAGCAGTTCGGGAAAATTAAAGACAGCCATGGATTCATTGAATCCGAGGCGGACATTAATTTCCCCGGCAATGGGGAAATCCGTTCCTACATGGTCCAGTATAACCCCCTTCTGGACGAAGGCGGCGGTTTTGCCGGCGCCCAGGTACTGTACTACGATATCACGGAACTGCGTCAGGCCGCCTCCGGCAAGCTGGCCTATAGCATCAACTTTGCCGCCGTCGAGGCGGTTCAGCAAAAAATCCGGGAAGCTGAGGAACGCAGCCGCGCCATGCTGAACGCCATACCCCTGGCCTGTTCCCTGTGGGATAATCACGCAAACATACTTGACTGTAATCAAGAGGCGCTGCGCATGTTCGGCCTTTCCTCGAAGGAGGAATACCGGAAATACATACGCGGCCTCAGTCCCGAATTTCAGGACGACGGGACCCCCAGCCAGGAAGGGATGGACGAAAGGGTCGGGTCAGCCCTTGAAGCGGGGTATCAGCAGTTTGAATGGACCCACTGCACCATGAAGGGCGATCCCCTTCCGACGGAAACGACTATTGTAAGGATCCCCCATGGGAACAGTTATCAGATAGCCTTCTATGCCCGTGATCTGCGGGAAATCAAGGCTAAGGAAGAAGCGGCGAGGAAAGCCGATGAGCGGATACGGCTCATGCTGGATGCCGTACCCCTGGCCTGTCTTTTTCTGAATGCTGCCGCCGAGGTTATCGACTGCAATGTTTCCGCGCTTAAATTCTTTGGGGTTGAGAACAAGGCGGCGTTTCAAGCCAATTCTGATTGGATGCCCGAATATCAGCCCGACGGGAAGCATAGCCTGAGGGAAAAGTACAGGCTTGTTCAGGAAGTATTAAAGACCGGAACCAGCAGTTTTGAATGGATACACCGGCTCAGCTCGGGGGAGGATGTCCCCACGTCGGTCTGGCTGGTCCGGGTTGAGTGGAACGGCGAGTTCTGCGTCGCCTCTTACGTCCGGGATCTGCGGGAGCAGAAGGCCGCCGAAGAAAAACTCCGTATGGCCGACCGGCGCAGCCGCGAGATGGAAATACAGACCCTGGCGGCCAAGGCTGCCTCGGAAGCGAAAAGCGCCTTTCTTGCCACCATGAGCCACGAGATCCGCACCCCCCTGAACGCGATCATCGGCTTTTCCGAAATAGAACTGCAAAAAAAGCTGCCCGAAAACACCCGCATCGATCTGGAAAAAATATACAACTCCGGTTCAAACCTGCTCGCCATTATTAACGACATCCTGGATATTTCCAAAATCGAGGCGGGAAATTTCGAGCTTGTCCCGGAACCCTACGACGTTTCGGGCCTTATTAACGATACGGTCCAGCTCAATATCGTCCGCATCGGTTCAAAACCTGTCAAGTTTGAATTGTTCATCGATGAAACCATACCGGCCAGGCTGTACGGCGACGAACTGCGGATAAAACAGGTTCTGAATAATTTCCTCTCCAACGCCTTCAAATACACCGACCAGGGCATGGTAAGCCTGCGGGTTGGCTGGGAAAGGGAAGAAAACGGCCTGTGGCTGATCCTCGCGGTCAGCGATACCGGCCACGGCATCAAAGAGGAAAACCTGGGCAGGCTTTTCTTCGAATACGCCCAGTTTGATACCCGGGCAAACCGCCATATAGAAGGAACGGGGCTCGGCCTCCCGATCGCGAAAAACATGGTGGAACTCATGGGCGGCACGATCACCGTGGAAAGCGAATACGGGAAGGGCAGCGTCTTTACGGCCCGGATCAGGCAGGGGATTGTTGATTCAACACCTATCGGGGTGGAAACCGCCAAAACCATGCGGCTGTGCCGGTTCATTAAAAAAAATATGCGCCGGGACAGGAACCTGATCCGGTCCCACATGCCCTACGGCCGGGTGCTTATTGTGGACGATGTGGAGACCAATCTGGATGTGGCCCGGGGCCTGATATTGCCCTACGGCCTTGGCATCGACTGCGCCTCCAGCGGCAGGGAGGCGATAGAAAAGATCCGGGCCGCCGGGGACGATCCGGGGGCGAAAAAATACGATATGGTGCTTATGGATCACATGATGCCCGAGATGGACGGCATCGAGGCGGTCAGGATTATCCGGAACGAGATCGGCTCCGGCTATGCCCGGGACGTACCCATCGTCGCCTTGACGGCAAACGCCCTGAAGGGCAACGAGGACATGTTCCTCTCCAGCGGGTTTAACGCGTAC
>JAISQU010000077.1 GCA_031274005.1 Spirochaetales bacterium | reverse complement strand
ATTGAAGCGGAAATCCTTTTGGCGTAGCCAAAAGATTGGAGCGAAAAGCCCGGTTTGCGGCGTTTTACGCCGCAAATGCGCCCAAATTCCGAATTATAAGGAGATTTTGAACAGGTTCTTAGACCCCCCCACGAATAAAAAAGCCCGCGCTGCCGCGGGCTTCGCTTGCGGTTCTCAAATTATTTCTGGTACAGGGGCCTCGGCGTGTAGTGGGTGTGCAAAAGATCGTGAGACTTGTGGCTCAGGGGTTTTTCCAGAAACTCTTCGTAGAGTTTTTTTATCGCCGGGTTGTTGTGGGAACAGCGTATTGCGCTAATTGTATCATCCTTGTACATACCCGCGAGGCGCTTTTTGCGGATTTCATCGGTGGCGCCGTAGGGTTGGCCGCCTCCGCCTATGCAGCCGCCGCGGCAGGCCATAACTTCGATAAACTGGTAGGGCATGGGAGTTTTCTTTACCTTCGCTTCTCTCAGCATATCCATAACTCTCTGCACATTCCCCATCTGGTGGGCAACGGCAACCTTGATGTCTTTGCCCGCTATAGAGAGGGACGCTTCCTTGACGCCCTCCATACCGCGCACATCCTGCAGATTCACGTCTTGCAGTTCGCTGCCGGTAAGAACGGCGTAGGCTGTCCTCAGGGCCGCTTCCATAACGCCGCCTGTCGCGCCGAAGATGGTTCCCGCGCCGGTGTAGATTCCCAGCGGGTCGTCGGCCTTCTCATCGGGCAGATTCAGAAAGTTGATGCCCGCGGATTTAATCATGCGGGACAGCTCGCGGGTTGTAATGGAAATATCGATGTCCTGCACGCCCGAAGAATACATGGACTCGCTGCGCACGATTTCCCATTTTTTCGCGGTACAGGGCATGATGGATACCATAAGGATCTTTTTCGGATCAAGGTTCTGCTTTTGCGCGTAGTAGGTTTTTGACAGGGCGCCGACCATAGCCTGGGGAGATTTGGCGGTGGAGAAATGCGGAATGAGGTCGGGGTAGTATTTTTCCAGATAATCGACCCACGCGGGACAGCAGGAGGTGATGAGCGGGAGATCTTCCTTGCCGTTCTTCAGGCGCTCAATAAGCTCCGAGCCTTCTTCCATAATCGTCAGGTCCGCGCCGAAGTTCGTGTCAAAAATCGCGTCAAAACCCAGGCGGCGCAGGGCGGCGTAGGCCTTGTTCGTTACGATTTCGCCTGGCTCCAGGCCGAAAGCCTCGCCAAGGGCGACGCGCACGGCCGGGGCTATCTGCACAACGCAGTGGATGTCGGGATTTCTCAGGGCGTCCCACACCTTGCCGGTTTCGTCCTTTTCGTAGATGGCGCCGACCGGACAATGCGCGGAACACTGGCCGCACTTTATGCAGGGGCTTTCCGCAAGGCTTACGTCCCCGGCGGCGGCGATACGGGTAAGATCCCCGCGGCCCAGAAACTCAAGGGCCCACACGTTCTGCATATCCTGGCACACATGGACGCAGCGGCCGCACTTGATGCACTTTGAGGGATTCAGGATAAGAGAGGTGGTCGAGTCGTCCTGGGGGTAGCGGGGCACATTGTACTGAAACGGCATTTCCCGGACGCCGAAGTCGGCCGCCAGTTTTTGCAGCTCGCAGTTCTGGTTGCGCGGACACTGCAGGCAGTCGTTGGGATGGCTGGAAAGCGTCAGCTCTATAACGGTTCTGCGTACGGATACAAGTTCCGGATCATGGGTAATGATGCTCATACCCTCGGTCGCGGCGGTAGAGCAGGAGCGCACCAGTTTTGGCGAGTTCTCCAGCTTAACAACACAGATCCCGCAGGCCGACCATGCCGGCAGGTCGGGATGATAACAGAGGGTGGGAATCTCAACATTAACCTTCCTGGCGGCCTCGAGAATGGATGTTCCCTCCGGTACGGTAACGGGAACGCCGTTTATTTTTATATTCAACATTTTTTCGCTCACGGTAAGAGTCCTCCTTATTTGCGCGTCACAGCGCCGAATTTACAGGCCGCGAAACACTCGCCGCACTTAAGACATGCCGCCGCGTCTATTACATAAGGCGGCTTCTTTTTGGAAGCGTCTGTGGTCTGGGTTATACAGCTTGCCGGGCAGCGCCGGGCGCACATACCGCAGCCTATACATTTTCCCGTATTGATGGAGTACTGGATCAGGTTTTTGCACTTTCCGGCCGGGCACCTGTGCTCATCAATATGAGCCATGTATTCCTGTTCAAAATATTTCAGGGTGGAAACAACAGGGTTGGGAGCAGTCTGCCCCAGGGCGCACAGAGACGCTTTCTGCATTGCCCTGCCGATTTCCCGCAGTTTCCCTATATCTTCGCGGGTCGCTTTGCCGTCGCTGATTTTGTTAAGGTAATTCAAAAGCTGGCGTCCGCCGATTCTGCAGGGGTAGCACTTGCCGCAGGATTCGTCAACCGTAAAGCCCAGATAGAACTTCGCGATGTCGACCATGCAGTCGTCCTCGTCCATAACGATCATGCCGCCGGAACCCATGATGGAACCCAACTGCTGCAGGTGTTCGTAGTCTATGGGGGTATCAAGGTAGTCGGCGGTGATAACTCCTCCCGAAGGCCCGCCTGTTTGTACGGCCTTGAACTTCTTACCGTGAGGACACCCGCCGCCTATGTCGTAGATAATTTCCCGCAGGGTCGTACCCATGGGAACCTCCACCAGACCGGAATTGGAAATCTTGCCGGTAAGGGCAAAGACCTTGGTTCCCTTGGATTTCTCCGTGCCTATGCCGGCAAACCAGTCGCCGCCTTTTGTGATGATTTCCGGAATGCTGGCCCAGGTTTCAACATTGTTAATAACCGTTGGTTTCGCCCACAGACCCTTAACCGCGGGAAAGGGCGGCCGGGGCTTGGGCATACCGCGCTGGCCCTGCACGGACGCCAGAAGGGCTGTTTCCTCACCGCAGACAAACGCGCCCGCGCCGAGCCGCAGTTCAACATCAAAATCAAAACCGCTGCCCAGAATGTCTTTTCCCAAAAGGCCCTGCTCGCGGGACTGCGCGAGGGCGACTTCCAGCCGGTGAATGGCCAGGGGATATTCCGCGCGTATATAAATGAAACCATTGTTCGCGCCTATGGTGCGGCCCGCGATGGTCATGGCTTCCAGAACAGAGTGAGGGTCGCCTTCAAGGGTCGAGCGGTCCATATAAGCTCCGGGGTCGCCTTCGTCGGCGTTACAGACTATGTACTTGGGGCTGTCGTTTACGCCCTTCGAGAAGTTCCACTTCATCCATGTGGGGAATCCCGCGCCGCCGCGTCCGCGCAGGCCGGACTTTTTGAGTTCTTCAATAACCTGCTCAGGGCTTATCTCGAAAAGAACCTTACTCAGCGCCTTGTAGCCGTTGTTGTCAATATACTCGGTGATGTCTTCGGGGTTGATGAGGCCGCAGTTACGCAGCACAACGCGCATCTGTTTTTTGTAGAAGGGAATGTCCTCCACCGAGCTAATCTTCTTTGTGCCGTCGCCTTTATAAAGAAGCCGCTCTACCTGCCGGCCGCCTTTCAGATGCTTTTCGACAATTTCTTTCGCGTCTTCGGGTTTTACCTCAACGTAGAAGGATTCGTCAGGAAGGGTCTTGACTATAGGCCCCTTTTCGCAGAAACCGAAACAGCCGGTTTTGATAATCTGGACCTTGTCTTGAATCCCGCAGACCTCGCATTCGCTGATCAGGTTTTTGAAAATCTGATCAGAACGGCTGGACTCGCAGGCGGTTCCGCCGCAGACCAGGACGCGTATATCGGGAGCGCGTTTTTTGGTTTCGCGCATTTTGTTTAAATCGTTCAATGTCAGTTTTGGCATACATTTCTCCTTAAATGTTTCTCTTGAAATTCCGGACATGGGACACCGTATTGCGCGCGGAATAATTCCGCCGCGTTATGCTCTATCCATTATTCCGATATTTCGCGATGATACCCGGCAACTGTTCTTTGGTGAGTTTTCCGTAGACTTCGCCATTGACGGTCAGAACCGGCGCCAAACCGCAGCATCCGACGCAGCGGACCGCCTCAACGGAAAAAAGTCCGTCATCGGTAACGGTATTGACTCCGACGCCAAGAAGATTTTCCAGTTCCTGTATGATGTCCTGACCGCCCTTCAGATAGCAGGCCGTGCCAAGACACACGGAAACCTTGTTTTTCCCCGGTTTTTTCAGTTTGAAGAAATGATAGAATGTGATAACTCCGTACATTTTTGCGAGGGGTACACCCAATTCCTTACTCAGTTGAAGGGCGATGTGACGGGGAATGTAACCATATTCTTCCTGAGCCTTGTGAAGAATCATAATCAGATTTCCCGGCTTATCCCGCCATTCGTCGATGAACTGTGTCAGTCCATCAGTAAGTTTTACCTCGTCGGTTGCCGTGGCCATGATACCTCCTTAATAGGTACAATTATAATATCTATATAGTTTATGGCTATTTGGGAAAAATATCAACCGTTAAATTTAATGCAATATCATCATGTGTTATCTTGATTTTATTATGCAAAAGGGATATATTCTCATGCAATGTTGCGATACGGGGAACAATAAAATGCAAAAATGTTTGAATAAAAGCACCATATTGCGCCTTGCCCGCTATTTAAGAGTGCTGAAGAAACTAAAACCCCTGGGTTTTGTAAAGGTGTTTTCCAATAATCTGGGAGACGCCATAGGCGTAACCCCCTCGGTTGTACGAAAAGACTTTTCCATGATTTCCATACCGGGCAACAAGCGGGGCGGATATAACATCGATAACCTTATTACTGAATTGGGCGCCGTTTTGGGCAAAAATCAAAGCCATGATGTTGTCCTTGCCGGCTGCGGGCGCATCGGTTCGGCCCTGATGGAGTATAAGGAATTTGCCAAAGACGGTATTCGTCTGCTTGCCGGTTTCGACCTGGACCCCGCGCGGGCGGGCGCAAAGTCCATTCCGGTTTACGATATCAAGGACATGCCCGAATTTATCCGCTCCCACAATATCACAGTGGGTATCATCGCGGTTCCTGATACGGCCGCGGCCCAGGTGCTGGAAAAGATGACAGGCGCGGGCATTCAGGGGGTGCTGAACTTTGCCCCCGTGGAACTCAAGGGCAGCGGCGGATGCCTCATCCTCAATGTCAATCTGGGACTTGAAATCGAGAATCTGTTTTACCAGGTTAAACTCGGAGATAAGCAGGCTGACTTATCGGATTTAAACTGAAAACCCCAAGGTTCCGCAAAATTGCGCCGTCTTGAACGTCGCGGGGCCATTGCGTTAACTGCAAGAGAATTGTATAATTACTAATATGAGCCAGTTCCAAAATGAAACCATTTTTTTAAGACCGCGGGGCGCAATGGGATTGAAGGGGCGCGAAGCGGCCGCGACAGCGGCGGAACCCCCGAAAAGCCCGGTTTTTTGCGGCGAAGCCGCAAAAAATGCGCACAAATTCCGAATTATAAGGAGATTTTGAACAGACTCTAATATATCAGGAGGCGCGTTATGAATGGAATTCGAGGGTTTTTGAGGATTTGTCTGGCCGCTGTTATGTGCGCGGTGTTTGCCGCGGGTGTTTTTGCCGCGCCGCCGGCGAATACGCAGGTTGCCGGGGGGGTGAAGGTTTATTTTACCACGGATATTAGTTCGCGGGGGCTTTTGGCGGCTTTTAATAAGTTGAATGTTCCTGTTTCCGGGAAGGTGGCGCTAAAGCTGCATATGGGCGAGGATGGCAATACCAATTATCTGCGTCCGGAGCTTTTGCGGGATCTTGTGAGCGCTGTGAAGGCTAGTTTTGTTGACAGCAACACTCTTTATGGGGGAAAGCGCAGTTCCGCGGCCGGGCATCTGGCTGTCGCGAGGGATCATGGTTTTACATACGCGCCCGTGGATATTCTGGACGCCGACGGGGAGACGCGTATTCCCGTGAAGGGCGGTGCCAGGCTTACGGAGGCGATTGTGGGTTCGCATATACTGAACTATGACTGGATTATTTCCGTTGCCCACTTCAAGGGGCACAGCCAGGCGGGTTTCGGCGGGACTTTCAAGAATATGGCTGTGGGCATTGCTTCGCCCGGAGGGAAGAGGGCCATTCATTCCAACGGGCCGAACGCCGGTACGTGGTCCAGCACCGGCGAGGTTTTTCTGGAAAAGGTTATTGAGTATAACAAGGCGATGATTGATTCAAAGGGCGGGAAGGTGCTTTATATCAATGTGCTGAATAATTTGTCGGTTGACTGTGACTGCAATGGTCACGCGGCCAAACCGGAGATGCGGGACATAGGGATTCTTGCTTCCACCGATCCTGTGGCGCTGGAGAAGGCGAGCGTCGATATGATTTACGCTGCGCCCGCGGGTGAGCGTGAGCATCTTGTTGAGCGCATGGAAAGCAGAAACGGTATTCACCAGATTATTTATGCGGAGAAACTGGGTCTGGGCAGCCAGAAGTACGAACTGGTCAAATTTTAGATTTTAGGGGACTGTTCGGCTTACTCTAGTGTCAGGATTAGTCTAAATCATAAGAAAAGAATTTTCACCGCAAAGTCGCAGAAGTCGAAAAAGTGAAAGAGCAGATTGCGGAAAAATATAGTAACTTGTTACATTACAAAAAATTAGAGCAACA
>JAISQU010000061.1 GCA_031274005.1 Spirochaetales bacterium | reverse complement strand
CTTAATTGACAGACGGGATATACCCCGTGTCGGCGACGAATTTGTAGTACGTACCCTTGTCGCTGAGGGCCTCTTTCCACGCGGTTTGCGGATTGGCGTGAAAGATGATGTCCGGCTTTGCCGTGTGGGTAAACCACGCGTGTTCCTGCATTTCGTGCTCAAGCTGGTTCGCTGCCCAGCCGGAATATCCCGCGTAGAGGCGTATTTTCGGCCGGTCTTCGGGCGGCATGCGCTCCCATTCTTCCACAAGAAAGCGGATAAGCTCGCGTGTAGCCGGTTCAAAAATAACTCCGGGTATGGGCTGCGCCGCGGCGGCGCTCTGCGTATAGCCGGAGAAACCGGAGTACAGAACAAACAGGAAATCCTGCTGAACCGGGCCCCCTATATAAACAGGAATATCCAGAGCCGCTCCCCCCGCCAGTTTGGGCAGAATACTGCCGAGGGTATGCTCCGCCGGCCTGTTGATGACAAGGCCGAAGGCTCCGTCGGCGTTATGCTGCACCATGAAAACCACGGTGCGGAAAAAATTCGGGTCGACAAGGTTGAGACCGGAAATCAGAAAATGTCCCGTCAAATACGATGAGCTTTCCATACCGCTGTAAAATATATCCCAAATGCCGGAGAGTGAAAAGTGAGGGAAACAGGGCATCGGCATTATTTATAATGCGGACGCCTGGCAATTTACCGCAATTTAGCGCGGAATCTGGACAAGGCCCCGCAAAGGCTATACATTAGAGTTATTCGTAAACTAAAGTTTCCGAACGACTCCGATGTAATGGAGTAAAAATGAAGAAAAAAATATTGGTGCAAAAAACCAGGAGAAAATCATGGATTTAAAAGGCAAAACAGTTTTTGTTACCGGAGCAACTTCCGGAATAGGGGAAGCCTGCGCCAGGGCTTTCGCGTCCAAAGGGAGCGGCCTTATTCTTAGCGCCCGCAGAAAGGATGTTCTTGAGGAGAAGGCGGCGGAAATAAAAAAAGAATACGGCGTCCCGGCGGAGGTTTTTGCCCTGGACGTGCGCAGCCGTAAAGCCGTGTTTGCCCTCGCCGACGAGCTTGCCGCGAAAAAACTCGTTCCCGATGTCCTTGTCAACAACGCCGGGCTGGCCCGCGGGCTTTCTAAAATTCAGGATGGGAACGTGGACGAATGGGAAGAGATGATCGATACCAACGTCAAAGGGCTTTTGTATGTTTCCCGCGCCATTCTGCCCCTTATGGTTGCGCGTAACTATGGTCATGTCGTGAATATAGGCAGCCTTGCGGGGCGCATCGTGTATCCCGCGGGGAATGTCTACAACGCCACAAAGTTCGCGGTGGATGCCCTGAGTCAGGCGATGAACCTGGACCTTGCGGGGACAAATATCAGGGTCAGCCTTATCGAGCCGGGCATGGTCAAAACGAACTTTTCCGCTGTGCGTTTTTCGGGCGACACGGCAAAGGCCGCGGATGTCTATGAGGGCGTGCGCTATTTAACAGGCAGGGATATAGCGGACGCGGTATTGTACATTGTCCAGGCGCCTGACAATGTAAATATTCAGAGTCTCCTTATCATGCCGGTGGACCAGAGAAACCCCTATATTATCCACAGGGAGAAAAACAGCCAGTGATACGGCCGGAACGCGTTACCATGATATTTCTGGGGATACTCGCCGTTTTAGCGGTGCTGGCGGTCCTGCATCTTACCGCGAGCATAGTGCTGCCCCTGGTAACCGCGATACTGGTTTCGTTTGTTGTATCGCCGGGGGTAAGCCTTCTGCATAAAAAGATGAAGATTCCCCGGCCGGTCGCGATTTCCCTTGTTATGCTTGTTCTCATGTCCCTCATGTTTCTCTTCGGCCTGTTCTTCTATTCCAGCGTACAATCCCTGTACCAGCAGCTGCCTAAGTATTCGGGAAAGTTCACCGCCATCGTGAGCAGCTTTTTGATTAAATTTGATCTCCCCAAGGATTTTCTTGAGGAGTTCTCCTGGGTCAGAACGCTCAGCGCCTCGCTCCTGGCGCTCTCGCGGCAATTCGTGGATTTTGTGCGGGGCCTTATCCTGATGGTGCTCTTTCTTATCTTTCTGCTGTTTGAGCGGCCCCAGCTCCGGCCCAAGGTGCGCAAAGCCTTTCAGACCCGGACAACGCAGAAAATATTCGCAATCTATGCCCACATAGCCCGGCAGATAGGGAAATACCTTACGGTCAAACTTCTTGTCAGCACAGCCACGGGATCTCTGGTCTGGCTTAGCCTGGTGATTGTCGGGGTGGAGTTTGCCTTTTTATGGGGAGTGTTGACTTTTTTCTTTAATTTTATGCCAAATATCGGCTCCATCATCATTACGATTGCCATAGAGACTTTTGCCATTTTACAGTTTCACCCTTCGGTTGCGGAACCCGCCGCCGCCCTGATTGCGATGTTCGTCATTCAGCAGATTTTGGGCAACATTGTGGAGCCGACCCTGCTCGGCGGCAAGCTGAACCTGAGCCCCGTGGTTATCATCTTTTCGCTTGTCATCTGGGGCTGGATATGGGGGGTCATGGGAATGTTCCTTGCCGTTCCGCTTATTGTGGCCATCAAAATTGTCATGGAAAATATCCCGTTCCTGCATCCCGCCGCGATTCTTATGGGTACCGGCCGGCCTTTTGAGTCCTCCGAAAAAAAGCCGGTTTCTCCGGAAGGGAGGAATAGCAAGGAGGCGGCAGAGAGTAATGAGAACTTATAAGAGCCTGTTCAAAATCTCCTTATAATTCGGAATTTGGGCCCTTTAGCCTTTATATACGCCAAGGGCTTTTTAGGGCATCGTTCTGGCGCAACCACGGAATAGAAAAATGCTGCATTTTTCTATTCCGCCTTGACTGACGCCTTGTTATCACAAACACGCTCGCGCGTGCGGTTGCCGGGGCATGCTACAATCCCTTGCGCGCCCGGGGAGGGGGAACATGATTAAATGGAGCGGCAGGAGCCTTTTTACGAATTCAGGCTATCCTGTGCGGGTACACTGCCGGCGTTGTATTTATCCGCCAAGGCGTTCACGTTTTTGATGATAATATACAAAGCTATGAAGGGCCCTACGACGATAACCGAACCGAGTAGTGCCCACAGCAAAAGCGTTCCGCCGGATTCCTTGAAGGACAGTCCGTAGCGCGGCGCCGCGTCATACAAGCGGTCTCCCAGCATATAGAGCCAGACCCAACCGTAGATTCCCAGTGTAATACAACTGAATATAAAATAGGGGATGAGGCCTCTGGTTTTCCTTCCGTCGCCCTCACAGATGGCGTTCATATCGGCAGCCAGTTTGTAGATCCAGTACAGCCAATAAATTCCCAAAGTGATTATTGACAAGATAATGGTAAGAAGAAAACTCCGCTTTGCAATCATTGTGTTGCTCCTAAAATAGTTTTTCAAGATTATTTCAGAAAATCTTGTGTCATTTTCCTGTTTTCCCAAAATTTTGTCAAGGGACTTTCTCTCCCAAACCAGGGGTTTGGGAGAGAAAGTCCCGACCGGAAATTGCGGAGAGAGTCACCAGTACCCTACCGGCTAAAAAACATCGCTCCTGAATGCAAAGCAATTGCGCAGCAATTGCCGTGATGGTTATGTCTCTTCCGCAATTTCCGTGATGGCGTATTGAAACGCGGTGATAAAAATTCTATGCTGTAGGCGTGACAGGATGTCTTTTTACCGGGGGTCTGGGGCCCGCGAAAGCCAGGGGTCTGGGGTACGCGCAGGAAGCGGATGTGGTTGCGGCCGCCGATTCGGGGCTGCTTCTGGCCAGGGAATACGCGATCTCGCCGGATTACATAGTGGGGGATATGGACTCTCTTCCGGAACCAAAAGTTCTTGACGAGTATGAGGCTTCCCGCGTTTTCAGATACCCCCGCGAGAAGGACTTTACCGATACGGAGCTGGGAATACAGCTTTTACGGGAAAAGGGCTGCGATACAATTGTTATTCTGGGCGGGGGAGGCGGCCGGATGGATCATTATCTGGCTCTGTATTCCCTGTTTCACCGCGAAAATCCCCCCTCGGCATGGCTTACCGATCAGGACCGGATAATCCATATCAATTCATGCTATACTCTTGAGGGAAACGCCGGAGAGAAAATTTCCCTTTTCCCCGCGGGAAAGGTTCCCGTGCGTATGCGTTCGCGGGGCCTTAAATGGCCTCTGGACAAGCTCGTCTGGCAGATCGGAGATATAGGGATAAGCAACATTGTTGCCGATAATGTTGCGATGATTGAAATTGTGTCGGGCGCCCTGCTCCTGATGCGTTCATGGGGGAATAATGGCGAATAGCGGCGCTCTTTCCGAGGATGAACAGAGAAGACTCCGTGAGAGGATAAAAAAAGCCCTGTGCCTGGATATGACGGAAGAGACGGTTATAATTCAGGCGCCCAGCGATATACAGAACCATGTGGGAAAACTGCGCGACGATTTGAAACAGTCTTCGGCCGGTTCAAAGCTGAACAGTCTTGTGCGTAACGCGTTTTCCATAAAAACCGACGCGGAAAAGCTCCTTGACGCCAGGCTCAGGAAGCTGAAAGAGACAATTCAGTCGGGCAAAACAGTATACTGCAATTTTACAAACCGGACTTTAAGCCCCGAACTGGGGGCGGCCCTGTATCAAATTTACCGCTTTGTCGAAATTCTGCGATCTTCGATTATTCTGCTGTTTTCCGATCCCAGCGGACTGGAAATGGTCATTCGCCGTTTTCTAGAACGACAGATTGGCGGCGCGAAAGCGGCCCTGACCGATTTTATCACAGCAGGGGAAATGAAAGAGCTGCTTTTCAAAAACGAGTCCTCAATTGAACTGGCCGCGGAGATTAATCGCCGCCTTCAGGAGTATTGCCGGAGTTTTTCCGACTTGCAGCTTGACCAGTATGCCGCCGGTATTGTTCCCCTGTACTATTTTAAAAGGCTTTTGGCCTTTCCTTTTCATGATTTTTTCAGCGAATTTCAGTATCAGCGGGACGAGACAGCCGAAGAGGCGGACCCCGTCTTCCATAACGCGCAGCTTCGCCCTGCCCTGGATATGCTGGAGACCCTGTACTGCCTGCTTCATCCTTTGAAGAAACTGGACCCCGACGCGCCCGTGTATCCTGAGATTCTGGAAATGGCTGTCCGCTATACGGCAGGGAAACTCATTGATCAGGTCGAAGAAAATTCCGGGCTTTCGGAAAGCGCCCGTCACCTTCTGAAAAATATAAAAAATCTGGTGACCATAACGCAAAGGACTCTTGCCAATGTTCCCCTGGTGGAGCTTATCCGGTACTACAAGAACGATCCGTATTACAAACTGATGGTATATCCTCCGCGGCTTAAACTTGCCGAGTTTTATACCGACTCCCTGCGCATGAAGGTTTTCGATGAGTTTGAAGTCTATTTTCCCAACCTTCAAAACACTATTTTCGATGATCTGGTTCAGGAACTCTTTAAGGGAGAGCCGGAGGACTTCGATTATTTTATGAACACGGGGCTGGGCACAACGCCCAGAAAGGGATACTCAGGATTCTCGTTCCCGCGTTCCCTGAAAATCCTGAACACTTTTATCAAAACGCATTACTATAATTATATTCAGGGGCTTATCCACTCCCTGAACAAGGTGATGTCGCACCGCGTGCGCACCAGTTTCAGCCAGCTTCTGGTATATGCCGGCGGCATCGAAAGCGTGGGGACAAAACTCAAAAATTTCGATCTTTCCTTTTCGCCCGACGCGGAAGACGGCAAAATGCTGGTACGGCTCAAATTCATCGTTGACAAGGAATTGTCCCAGCAGAAAGCCTATATCGCCCTGATACGAAAAAAGAATGAAGAGGCAAAGTCACTGCTGGATAACGGCCTGAATTATGCATCGGGCATCTATAACTCATTGTCCGCCATCGAAAAAGACTCCGCGTTTGTCAGCGACGCGGCGGCGCACATACAGGGAATCCAAAAGACACTAAAACGATCCGTACGCAGCCTCTTTATTGTGACAAAACTTATACGCTATGTTATGACAACCGAAACCGGTTCTTTCAGCGACCGCCCGGCGGCAGGGCGAGATCCTTTTCGATCTTGAGAAAGTCCAGAAGAATGGGGTATTGCGTCAGCAGTTCTCCGTACTTTTTCAGGCTTTCCATGCGCGCGTCTTCCCGCAAAGCGCTGCTCATCATATCACCGGCGCTTTCGCGCAGAGTTTGTTTTCTGCTGTCCGCGCGTTCCAGATAGAGTTCCCTGCCTTTTGCGTACAGGGCTGCGTCAGGAAAAGTCATTTCCAGCGGCGCAAGGCCCGTGACTTCAAGGAAGGGGTAATCGGCCCCGATCACGGCGCCGACCAGGGCGGCAAGCTCCTTTTCCATGCTGCCCGGCGGCAGAGGTTCCTGCCGGGTTTTTTCGAACCACGAGGCGACGGCCGCCGCGCTTTTCGCGCTTATGCCTGTACGTGCGGATTCCAGCCACGCTTCAAGGCCGTCGGGCAAAACGCCTTCGGTCATTGCGAGAACAGGGAAATAGTCGTCTTTGACGCGGTAACTTAAGCGGAGGCGGAGGCTGTAGGTAAACTCCGGCCTGCCGTCCAGAAACAGGTTGTATACATCGGCGGAGGGGAGGCTGCCCGAAGCGAGAATCTCATCTGTGTAGATTGTATCGGGGTACAGGTACAGGGTAAAATTGCCGGGTATGAGTTTTTCCCATCGCCAGGCGAAAGCGCCCGGCTGCGCCGCGCGGGCTTCCCACCCGTGGGTTTTGGTAAATATGACGCCGCGGCTCCCGGCGGGAATGGACAGTTGCACCCAGCCAAAGTAGAAGCCCGTTCCCCCCAGCGCCAGGAGGAGTATAAAAAGAACGATAAATTTCTTCATGTTTTGTCTCCCAATTATCCAAATTATAAACTCTAGAAGAAAATACTATTTATTTCAAGGCATTTTTCAGATAAACTGTAAATATTCATGAAAAGGATCATTTTTGCGGATTTTTGCATCTTTTCGTCTTCGTTTACGGCTCTGGCGCTGATGGTGTTTCTGTCGGGGAACTTCCAGGGTTTTACCGGCCGCTCCCTGTTTCTTCTTCTTGATATTCTGAAGTTCTCGTCGTTTTTGTGTTTTCTCGCGGGATCTGCATGGCTTGCGTATCTTGTTACCGGATCGGCAAAAAAGTTCCTTCTCCCGCGCCCCCGGCATTTTGTTTTTGCCGCCTTTTCTCTGATTTTCGGCCTTGCGGTTCTTCTTGCAGCACAGTTTATCTTTGTCCTGACCCTGCCGAAATTATAAAACGATGGACTCTTCAAAAAACCTGACGCGCAATATCTGTCTCAAGACCGGGGTAGAGATGCAGCGCATGCGCAGACCTGCCCGCATTCTGGAAGCGCTTTTTCAGGATCTGCGCTCAAAAATCGTTCCCGGCGTCACGACGCAGACAATCAACGCTTACTGCGAACGGTTCATTCTTGAAAAAAACGCGGAACCAACTTTGAAAGGCTACAAAGGTTTTCCTGCCGCGATATGCGCTTCGCCCAACGATGTCGCGGTTCACGGCATTCCTACGGATACTCCCCTGCGGCCGGGCGACATCATTACTCTTGACATTACCATCAGCATAGACGGCTGGCATGCCGACAGCGCGTGGACCTACATAGCCGGCGCCGCGAGCGAGGAAAAAAACCGCCTTGTCAAAGCGGCCTGGAAGGCGACAATTTCGGGGATTCTGGCGGCAAAAGCAGGCGGCAGGCTCGGCGATATAGGAGCCGCGGTGGAGCGTACGGCAAAACGCTGCGGCTGCTGCGTTCTGGAAGATTTTGCGGGCCACGGCATAGGGCGCATGATGCACGAAGACCCGATAATCGCGAACGTGGGAACGCGCGGGGTAGGCCAACCCATTGTACCGGGTATGGTTTTTACCGTTGAACCCATCCTCTGCCTGGGGAAACCGGCTGTCCGCACCCTGGAAGACGGCTGGACGATCGTAACGCAGGACGGCAGCCCCACGGCCCAGTTTGAACATACCATAGCCATTTTCCGGGACAGAACCGAAATCATGACATATACCGTTCCCAGCGTCCACAAAAATATTGACGCGCTGCCGTATTTGTAATACTATAGAGTTGTTCAGAAACTAAAGTTTCTGAAGGGTGCACCAATTTTTTCCGTGTAAAATCACCGGAAGCCCTTGGGCCGCGCCAGGGATTGCAGCGTAAATCCTTTTGGCATCGCCAAAAGATTGAAGCGGAAAGCCCGGTTTTTTGCGA
>JAISQU010000357.1 GCA_031274005.1 Spirochaetales bacterium | reverse complement strand
ATGAAAAAAAGCAGTTTGAAGAAATGTCGGAGTTGGAGAAGTACCAGTACTTTTTACTGCTTCAAGCCGGTTCCCCTTACGGCTGGGGAGAGGAAAACCCGGAAGCCTCCGACTGTTCGGGGGGCGTGTGCATGTCGCTCGCCGCCGCTACGGGCAGGCTTATTCGCACGACGGCTGACGAACTGTACCGTAAGTTTTTTGTCATCCGGAATCCGGGGCAGAAAACAATCCAGGCGGCGTTTTGGGTAACTCAGGCCGGGAGAAACCACGGGGGGACTATGGTCGCTCCCGGTACCGCCGTCCATATCGCAGGGGTGGTCGGGCAGGACTCGGTACTGAGCGCCGAGGAACCGGTGGCCGTTGTGCGGTCTGTCAACAGCCTGAAACTGGCGAATTGCGTTATGGAAGTCCGGGGCCTGGAAACGGGGACGCTGGAGCGGTACGCGGATAAGGCCACTTATGGCATTGACGCGAAGTTCTGGAAATATTTTACGAAGGAGTAAGTAAGTATGAGTGATGTTGCAGATATAAAAAAACCTGCCGGGGCAAAGGAAGTTTCTTTGGCTGCACAAATCGCCTCGGCGTTATGGATAGCCGTTCATACCGTCCTGAAAGGGATAGGAATAATGAATCTTGAGATGAGCGACATCATTTATTCCGGCATATCAATTGCCGCAATATTCATGCCTGTTTATTTTTCCATCTGGCTCGAAAAAATAAAAGATATACGGTTTGGCAAATGAGCATAGTTTTTTATATGGGGGCCGCAATCGCGGCCCTCGCTGCCGGGCTGTTTTTTGCGCTGAGGGCGTACTTCGCGGCGCGGCGGGAAGTATCGGAAAAAGAAACCGAAAACGCGGCGCTTAGAAAATCCATTGAAGCCCGCGATCTCTATGCCGAAAAAAAGGAGAAAATACGTGTGGAAGCGGAAAAGAAAAAAGATTCTTTGCATACAAGCGATCCTAATACTGACTTTGATAATTCTCTCAGCGTGCTCCACGACATCACAAAGCCCGGCGCCCCTGCCGTTAAACCTTAGCTTTCCGGAGTTTCCGGACCCGGTAGACGCCACAGGGCAACCGATTCTCCGGCAAAGCGGGGGAGTAGTACAGATGCCGCTTGAATACTGGCTTAACATTGTCGAATATGCCATAGATGCAGAGCGGGTGCGGCGGGAATACGAGACGTGGAAAAGCCTTCATTGATTCCTGTATTCAATTTCATAGAGTGTTTCGATCATTGGCAGCAGTTTCCTAAGGCGTTCCGCCTGCCGGTGTTTATATTTTGCCTGTACCGGCGTAAGTACCCGTGTTGATCCGTATGTATGGGCGTGACCAACGTATTCCCGCACAAGGATTTCATCGGCGCCGGCGTCGAGGAGATGAGTAATCAGGGAATGCTTAAATGAGTAGGGAACGCGCTTTCGGCCCTCCGCGTCTTTTTCCGGCAATTTCAGGCGTTCGCGCATCATGGAGTAAAATCTTTTCCGGTACCACGTCCGGCCGCAACGGGAACCATCTTCATACCCAAATACATATCCTGCCGGAGCGGGATTTACCGCGGCTTGTTTCAGTTTTTCCAATCCCGACCTGACTGCCGGAACAACAGGTACCCGGCGGTCCTTCATCGTTTTTGTCTTTTCAAAATGAAGAACATCGTCTTCAATATCTGCCCAGCAGAGAGAAAGAATCGCGTCCGGCCTTTCTCCCGTTAGAGCGCAAAGCAGAAAAAACGTATAAGCGAGGAAGCTGTCTTTTCTGCCGCGGGCAATCCCGAAATTTTTTTGACGCGATGCGAACGCCTCCGGCGAAGAGAATATACGCGAAATTTCTCCCGGCATAAAAACCCCCGTCTCTTTTGAATCTTCGCGAAGCTTACCCACTCCGACAGTGGGATCATGATCAATATCCCCTCTGTGGTACCCTTCTTTTATGGCGGTTTTGAGCGCGCCCATAATAATATTGATTGTCCTGGGAGATATGGGATACTGTTTTAACCGTTTTTTTAAGTCTTCAAAATCACCGGGGCGCAATTTACTCACAGCTATTCCCGCTATGGGATCCGGGAGAATATAGGCGTCAAGGGCCGCGCGCTGTTGCGCCGCCCATTTGTCCGTATACCGGCCTTTATCTCCTAAAACCCGTTCGATATGAGGGCAGTGCCCGGGGATAAAGTAGGGGGAAAGAAAATCCTTAAGCAGCGGGCCATTCTGCGCCGGCGGGGCGTGCTGCCGGGCGTATTCCCATTTTTCCGCCGCCCAAATTTCCGCTTCTTTTTTATTGGTAGGTTTATCCGATTTATACCGGACAGGCACATCTGTGGGCCTGTAATCTTTCCAGTCCTGGAGCTTATAGTACCAATAGGATGATTTTGTGTGTATTCGCACGGAATAGTGTAATTTTCTTCGTGGCATTGTCAGATTTTACATCTGTTTTCACCACATTTCAAGGCGTTTTTTGTAAATAGATTGTAAAAAGCATTGACTGATTCAAACTGCTTAATTTAATTCCTTATACCACAACAATTTATTTGGGCGATGACGGGTTTGAACCGCCGACATCCTGCTTGTAAGGCAGGCGCTCTCCCAGCTGAGCTAATCGCCCGGTACGGATTTACAGGAGAGGAATCCAACCCGCAACGTGCCGGATTATAAGGTTTCTTCCGCTCCTGTTCTTCCCTTG
>JAISQU010000336.1 GCA_031274005.1 Spirochaetales bacterium | reverse complement strand
CTGAACGGTCGGCAAATGAAAGATCCTAACACCGTAGGGACACTGAACGTGGATATACTGAGTATGCTGGAAGAAGTCTATCCAAACGCCACGAGGTTTTCCCACGGGAAGCGCATTATCGATGAACCGGTATGGCAATACTTCTTGGTACGGTTTTTCTCCATGATTTTTATAGCCGGTTTTGACATATATCCGGTGTGGGACGGCCAGATATTTGAGAAAAACGGAAGAAAAATACTCCCCTCAAAGCTCTATACCCGGCTGGAAAGGGCCCTGAAGGCTATTTCGGTGCCCGTAAATTTCACCAAAAAACCGGACTCTCCTATCTATTCCCTATCTGGGAATACTAGGCGGGGTACGCTTAACGCTACCCCCGCCCAGAAAAGAAAAAGAACGCCCCATGAGGAAGCGGACCGGCAAGCCCCGGAGCAGGAATATAGGGGCGGCCCATGAGCAGGGGAAATACGCCGGAAGGCATCGTTCTTGCCGGGTGTTTGAAGTATTTACGGATGCGGGGAATTTACCACTGGCGTAACTCTGTCGGAGCCGTGAGGATTCGCCCTGGGCAATTTTACCGGTTCGGCGGCCCTGTAGGTTCATCGGATATTCTGGGAGTGTTGCCAGGCGGCCGCCTGCTGGCTGTCGAAGTTAAGGCCCCTGGCGGCAGGTTATCACCGGAACAGAAACAGTTTTTTGCAGATATTCAGGCCTTGGGAGGTCTGACGGTTGTGGCAAAGTCTTACCGGGATATTGACCATGCATTGCGGGAAGCGGGATACAGCGGCATAACGGACGGGCCGTTATTTAGTAGTGTAGACAACGCTGGATAGGCGTTTAAATATTTTTAGACAGGAGAAAAAAGATGAAACAAGGTGAAGTTGAACCAATCGTTTTCGGGGCCGAGGAAAAGCCGGAGGGTGTTGTTTACGGCGCGGAAATTGAAGTAGAAAAAATTCCGCATGATACGATAATTTATGGGGTGAATGAGTGGAAGTACGCCGACAAACGGAAACCGGGCGAGTGCGGTTTTGCTTCGGAGCTGCTTAAAAAGTGGCTGCCGTAAGCTACTGTTTTACTGAGGAATAACAGACAAATATGGCAGCATTTACGAAAGGCGATAGCCGGATAAATCGTGCTGGTCGTCCCCGAAAAAACAAATCTTTCACTGAGACGATAGAAAAATACGCCTTACAAAAACGGGAAAACGGAGAGAGCAACAGGGAAGCCCTGGTCCGCGTCCTGTTTGATTTAGCGATAGTTGATAAGAATCTTGGGGCCATAAAATACATCACGGACAGGGTAGACGGCAAGCCGCGGGAAAACCCGACGTTAAAACATGGCAAAAAACATGGATAAAAACATGGAATGTTTTTTCCCCAAGCGATAAACGGCGTGGAAAACGGGGGAAAAGTACGAAGCTCTGAAACAAAGGAAAAATTACGACGTGCCAATCTTGGTAAAAAGGCCGCGGAAGAAACAAGAAAAAAGTTGAGCGAATCGACAAAGGCATATTTTGCCAATCCTGAAAATAAAAAAAGGCAAAGCGAAAAAATGAAATTGTTCTGGATAAAACGCAAGCAAAAAGAGCCTATCTTAAAACCATCTGGTGTGATAAACTGATCGCGATAAAGGGGGAGCTGTGAAAATTACAATCGTGGGGAAAAACCCGGAAAAATGGTATAAAGAAAAAGCGAAGGCGCTTGTTGATTATTCTGTAGGCATAAGCGGGAAGATGGAGCAGTGGGCTAAGGCAAACGCTTCATCGCCCAAGGGAACTAAAACCCATGTACAAGCGGATGGCAGGACAAAATGGATAGATCGTAGTGGAGACGCAAGAGATTTTTTAAGGGCCGGCGTTGACGCAAACAAAGATGGTTTTTCAATCTGGATAGGGCACGGGAAGGAGTACGGGAAATACCTTGAGGAATGTCACGACAATAAGTATGCGATATGCGGCCCAACTATCAAGCACTATACGCCAATAATAAACGCAGCGGTGAAAAGGATATTCGGGGAGTAAAATGACATGGCAGAGACATTTTACTTAAATCTAACATCTGATCTGAAAGTTTCCAGTTCGACAACCAGGGGGTTGCAGCTTTCATCGTTTGGTACTTTTTTTGTCCCTGATAGCTATTATGATATGCTGGCGGCCGCTTTCGGAAAACCCGCTGCCTGGTACAAAGAGATTGATCGTATTCTCTTTCTGGAAACTTCACCATGGCAGCCAGATGGTTGCTTTTGTCTGACAAATACGCTTTACCACGCATTGATTGTTGCATGCGTTCCGCCAATTGATGGAGTGCGACTGTTTGTTGCGGAACCAGCGCCGGGAGCCAGAACGAAAACCTTTCGTAGTACAAGTCCGGAATATACCAGTCTGTATTGTTCGGGAGTGACTATAATCAGCGAAGTACCGCTTTCGGATTATATTCAGATACTCAGGGATGCGTGGCCTGCCTACTATCCGTAAACAGAATACCTTTTTTATCAGAAAACCCCGTAGCGGGCCGCTATTGCGTTCCTGGAGGGTTTTTTGAGGGAGCCAGCGGGGCTTGAAAAACAGCCCTGGAGAAGGCATAGACGGCTTACTGAGCAACCGGTTGCCGGCTCATACTCACCGGCTTTTCTTCCTCCCCCTCTTTTCCTGCCTGGTTTTTTTCCGGATAATAGACAAATGGATTTACAAGAGATTAAAAAGATATACCCTGAAGCCGTTGCACTGGTAGGCATGGCGGAATCTGTATGGTATGGGAACACTCAGGCAGCCCGGATTGATTTTTCCTTATCGGACAGGCTGAAAGCGGAATTAAAAAAACTGTTGGGTAAAAACATTGAATCAATCTTTGTCACCGATAGCGATGTGAAGCATATAAAGAAAAAGCACGGGCAGAAGGAAGCCCTCAGGGGGCAAGTGGATATAACCCCGGCTGACTTTGCGCTTATCCCTTTTGTTATGAACGAATTTGACACCGCCGAACACACCGGTACGGACAAGCTGGGCAATAAGAAAATAACATTTACCAAAAACACAGGGGAGACCGTTTTTACAGTGAGTGTTGAACGGGGCAATAATCAGATAGGGGTAATAACCTTGTGGAAAAGAAAGCCCGCCCGGGTGCCTAGTGCTGACAGCGGAAACCCGCCGCCCCCTTTAGCTTAACGTCCGAAACGACCCCGGGCAGCCAATACAAATATACTTCAAAACTCCCATAAACGCAAGGGTTTTTTGTCTTTCCCTTCGGGCCTTAGTCCGTCTTACTCTTTTTGGGCCGGCCACCCTTGGACACTTCGCGGATTTTATCCACTACGGACTCGTCAAAAAGGAATGTATTACCAGCTCTATATTTCGGTTCAATACCCGCCGTCTTTATGCGGACTATCGCCGCATGGTGGGATATTCCAAGTCTTTCCGCTATTTCTCTCGCCGTTATGCCGTCCATGTTCATAGTATCGGATTTTATCAGAAATTCCTTAGAAAATCAAGTAATTATCGTTACATAGTTATTGACATAACTATGTAATGTAGATTACAATGTTTTTATAATGATTAAGGAGGTTCAACTTGGATTGTGGAAGTTTTCAGAAATGCGCCGCCCCTGTTTGTCCCCTGGGCGGATAGTCCGGCCTTAATCCGTCTTACTCTTTTTGGGCCGGCCGCCTTTGGACACTTCACGGATTTTATCCACTACCGATTCGGGATATATGGCTTGCCGTGTCAATGGCTCTATTTTCAAGGTTCTAAGCCTTTGATAAACCGCCCTTTCGCTAATTTTAAGCCTTTCGGAAAGTTCCTGTATGGTTAATCCGGTCATGTTCATAATATCGGATTCTACCAGAAAAACTTAAAAAAATCAAGATAAATTTATCTAAGGTTATTGACAAAACCTTAGATATTATTGTATGATGTTTTTATAATGATTAAGGAGGTTCAACTTGGATTGTGGAAGTTTTCAGAAATGCGCCGCCCCTGTTTATCCCTGGGCGGATAGTCCGGCCTTAATCCGTCTTACTCTTTTTGGGCCGGCCACCCTTGGACACTTCGCGGATTTTATCGACTACATCGTCATCATAGAAATTCATTCTGCCTGCTTGGGCCTTTGGTTTTATTCCACGTCTAATAAGTCTTGTTTTAACAGCTTGCGGGGATATTCCGAGGATTTTCGCTATTTCTTCATGTGTCAATCCGGTCATGTTCATAATATCGGATTTTACTGGAAAGACTTAAAAAATCAATACTTTTTCGTTCTTAGTTATTGACAAACATAGAACTATTTAGTGCGATGTTTTTATAATAACTTAGGAGGTACAAATAGGACTGTAAGTATTTTGATAATTGTTCGGCCCCTCTCTGTCCCAAAGGGGACACGGGCGGCCCCGCATGGTTCCCTGATGAGGATATATGCCGATTGGCGGATGTTCCCGAATGGGTGAAAAGACAGCGGAAAATATTCCGGATGGGGCTGCCCTTCGAGACCGGCTATTTTACCCGCGCCATGCTGGATCATCCCTGTAGGCTTACCAGGGGGATAAAGGGGGTAGACCCTGATGGAATGGACAAAGAACGGATTGTCGCTGAAGCGGCATGGTTCAAGGATCACCCGGCCATTACCGAGGAAGAACGGGAAAAACTACGTGCCAAGGGATTAAAAAATACGGCCCAATTGGCCAAGGCCAGAGCCTCAAAAAATGGATTTCCGCCTTGCGCGGATACCCCATCTGACAAAAAAGGTATCCAGATACCACCCGCCCCGGAAAGTGCCTGAAAACATCAACAAGGAGGCTGTAAACATGGACGGTTTAACGCAGTATCAGAACGAACTTATGCGGCTTCGGGGAATAGTCCGGGAGCAAGAGGCGGGATATGCCGGCGTACTGGAAGCCATTGGCCGGGAATACGACAGGGCCAGGGAGCGGGAAGAAAGCGCTGGCACCGACACTCGGCGGGCATTTTGCGCCGGCATGAGCGAGGCGTATAAAAAAGCTCTGGCTATTTTATCAGGACAGGAGGATCAGCCATGAGAGGCTTTTTGTACCGGCTTGCCATAGCCATGAAAGACGCCGGGGAACGGTGGAACTTCCCGCCGCTTATCCGGCTGGGGCTGGCCCTTCGGGGACGGCCGGGGCATAGACCCTGAGAATCCCTTAACAGCCGGGGCCGTATGGCTTCCGGGAATAAAGTCAAGAACGAGGACAAAGAAAATGAACAGACAGTGCTATATAGCGCGGGAAAACATTGCGCGGGTGATCATGAATTACAAAAACCTGAACGTCATAGAGGAAAAATACGCCACGGTTATCATGGGGACCATAGACGATGTGCTTGGTTTTACGAACTGCCTGGCTCCGAAGGGTAAAATAATCCCCTTCCCTGGCGTTACGCTGGCCCCGGGACCGGAATCCTCGCCACCGGAGCCATACCGCCCTGAGTTCAGTGCGGTATGGAATAATCTTGCAGACCAGGGCTTAAAGGTGAATTATCAGACCATGTACGCTATTTATGATTCAGGCGGATATGACCCGGAGAAAATAGCCTCCCTCTCTGCCGGTGAGCTAATAAAGCGCAGGTGTGTAGGGGCGGTAAACATTAAAAGACTTCGGGCTTTTTTACAAAGCAAGGGTCTGGATCTGAAAGAGTAAGACAGCCGGGGCATAACCGTCCCGGATTTTTAAGGAGCGTATCATGACACTTGCCGGATATTTATACAGGGCACAAGCGGCCCTGTCTGCCCTGGAGCATATTACCTGTTTCTACAGCGAAGAAGCAGATGCCCCTCCGGCTGATTTTGGTTTCGGCCTTTCGGTGCTTTTAGGTTACATAAATGACAATGTAACCAGGGCTTATAACGAACTTACCAAAGAAGAGGCGGCGGAATGAGAGGAGGCATAACCGATGAATAACGCCGCCCTTTATGCAGACCTGGACCAGGTAAGGGCTCAAATCATAGTCCTGGCGGATATGCTGAACCGGCCCCCCGGGAGCGGGCCTATTGAACTGGAAACGCCACGCGGCCTTTCTCTCATTGCCTGGCATATCATCCAAGACATAGACTGCATACAGCGTGAAATAGAAAACGAGGGAGAGGCATGAGTAAGAGGGAATTCACCCGTGCCCATATCTGGAAGCCTGTGAGCATGGGGAGCGTGTGAGGCGCAATCCGAACACCGGGAGGGCCGTGATCGGCCCTATAACCCACTCAGGGCAACCCCGGACGTATGTCCAAGGGGAACCCGCTATCGCTTTATCATATGGCGGTTTTGGACACCTGCCCCGGATACCCTCCCCCAAAAAAAATGGCACCTAAAAACGACACCTAAAAATTAAGGTTTAATACTCTTTGATAATTCACTATAATACAATTTCACTTGCACCTCCTATAATATGATGTTATAAGTCTATATAATACGCAATGGTTTTGGATAAGTCCTATAGATTGCATTCGCAATCTATAGGCCAGGGGTTCGAATCCCCTATCCTCCAAAAAACCGGCAATTCAGAATCGCAACTTTTGTCCCGGCTGCCCACAGGGGATTCGAAACGGAGCGCTGTCCGGCGCACGGACGCGCCGAAAAGCGCGCAGGCGGGGCTGGAGGGAGCCGGCAGGACGCTGGCGAGCGGAAGCCGAATCCCCTATCCTCCAAAAACGCAAGTCCTTGCTGTATAAAGAGTTACGAAACAGAAAATCAAGATTATAGTCTGATACCTTGCCAAAAAAGGCACTGTAACTTGACAGTGTAACTAAAAAGCAGCATCCTGCCAGTGTATAACAGCATAGAAGACGATTCAAAGGCTTCAAAAGAGGGGCGCGCTCCAAAACCCGGCAGCCAGCAGGCGCGCCACCTTGTGCTCCATTCAGGCCGTCATGGGTCGGCCACACGTCTTGCAGAGCTTATAGGCCCGCGTGATGCGGCGCGGATAACCCGGCACAGAAGCGCACAGGCATTTATGGGCTATGCCGACCATGATACGGATGAAGCACTGGAACGGGCGCGGCAGGCGCTGAGTGTAACGGATACGGAGAAGAAACCATGAATAGGCAGGGGTGCACCAATTTTTTCCGTGCGCCTTTTTTGCTTCGCAAAAAACCGGGCTTTCCGCTTCAATCTTTTGGCTGTGCCAAAAGGATTTCGGCCTGTAACCTTTATATACGCCAAGAGCTTTCTATGGCCTCTTGCCCTGTTGCGGCATTCTCCACAACACGCTCTCGCGTGCAGTTGCCGGGGCATGCTTCAATCCCTGGCGCGGCCCAGGGGCTTTCCCCATATTGCCGAAATCCCGCGCATGAGGTATATTTGAGGTACCGAAACATATATTTCGCGTATGCGGTTATCTTTTTTCGCGCAGGAGACTGAAAGTCATGCCCAGTTACGATTACGAATGCAAAGCCTGTGGTCACAGGTTTGAGGTTTTTCAAAACATGTCGGACCCGCCCCTCAAGAAGTGCCCAAAATGCGGTAAAAGCGTACGCCGGCTTATAGGAGGCGGTTTGGGGGTCATTTTCAAAGGCAGCGGCTTTTACGTGACGGACAACAAAAAAGGCGCCGAGGCTTCTTCCGCTAAAAAATCAAAAGACGCGGATACAAAAACCGCCGCCGCGGGGCCCGCAAAGACGGAAAACAGCCCGGCGGCAGCCGAAAAGAAGGAAACAAAACCCGCGGCGAAAGATTCCGCCTGACGGCGGGCCGTGGGGCGCGAGGGGCTGGTCGCGGCGGACCGCTGCTCGCCCATGCAGCCTGGATTGCAGGGGCGCGAGCGGCCACGGCGATAGCCGGGGCGGAACCCCCGGAAAGCCCGACGGCCTGCGGGCCGGCGCGCTATTCCCCAAAACGCAGGACTTCGGCCTTTTTCAGGGCGTCGGTCAAATCTTCTTCAATGTTAAGAGCTTCAAAGGACGCGCGTATGGCTTCGTATTTGGGCCTGATAAGCGGATGGCGGGGCGAAAAAACGCTGCAACAGTCCTCGTAGGGCAATATCGAGGTCTCATAGCTGCCGATTTTGAGCGCGAGGGCGATGATCTCTTCTTTTGCCATGCCGATAAGGGGGCGCAGCACGGGAAGTTCTGTGGTTGAAGCGGTAAAGCGCAGGCTCTCGGCTGTTTGGCTGGCGACTTGGGCAAGGCTTTCGCCGGTAACAAGGCTGTTGGCTTTTTTGCGGTAGGCGAGGCGCGAGGCAATCCTCATCATGCAGGCCCGCGAGTGCAGGGTTGTTTCTTCGGCGGGGGCGCGTTCGCGGATTTTTACCTGAACGTCGGTAAAAGGTACAATGTACAAGTCGACGCGGCCTATGCGGCCGGCAAGCATGGCGGCGAGGGTTTCGACTTTTTCCTGCGCCTGCCGGCTTGTATAGGGGTAGGAGTGAAAGTACACGGCGTCGAGCCTCAGCCCGCGCTTTGCCATCATGTAGCCCGCGACCGGCGAATCAATGCCGCCGGATAACAGCAGTATGCCCTTTCCCGCGACGCCCACGGGCAGACCCCGCTCGCCTTCTTCGGCAAAGGCGTAAGCGTAAACCGATTCGCGTATCTCCATGTGGAGAATCCAGTCGGGGTCTTTCATCCGTACTTTCAGGGCCGGAAAGCGGCGTCCCAGGCGGCTGCCGATTTCGCAGGCTACGGCATAGGAATCCAGCGGAAAGTTTTTATCCGCGCGATGAATACGCAGTTTGTAGACAAGCCCCTTTCCCGAAGAAACGCAGGCCGCGGCGACCTTTGCCGCCGCTTCTTCCATGGCGTCCATATCGCGCGCGCAGGCGACGGGGCGGGCAAAGCCGGAGATGCCTATAAAACGGCGCAGGCGGCAGGCCGCTTCTTCCGCGCGGGAACTGTGCGTACGCAGATAGAGGCGGCAGTGCCTGTCCTCCAGCCTGTGGGGGAGGCCCTTCATCATGGCGCGCATATTGCGCCTGAGCGCCCGCATAAACATGGGACGGTTGTCGCCCTTGAGCATGAGTTCGCCGGGTTTAATGAGAAAAAGCTCATCAAGTTCAGCGCCGCCGGCGTCCATATCCTGCATCAGCAGGCCACCTTAAAGAGTATGGCTGCTTCTTCCATTAAATCGCGGGCAAAGGCGCGGATTTCCTCTTCGCTTGTCGCGGGACCGACCGATATGCGCGCGGAGGAAAAGGCCTCCGCGGGAGAAACGCCGCTGCCTTCAAGAACGCGGGTGTCCCGTTTCTTGCGGGCCGAGCAGGCCGAGCCGGTGGAGATGCCGTAGCCTTTGTCGTTCATTACCCTGACCAGGACTTCGCCGGGCACGGGCGGAAAGGCGAGGCTGACTATATAGGGTGAGTACCTGTCGGGATTGGCCAGCCTGTCGGCGGGCAGCACTCTACAGCGGTCGCAGCCGCGCATCGCCTCAAAAAGGATGTTCATAAGGCTTTGCGCACGCTCGTAATTTTTTTCAAGACCGGCGCGGGCCAGATCCAGGGCGCGGGCCATGGCGGCGACGCCGGCAACGTTTTCCGTTCCCGGCCGCAGGCCGTCTTCCTGACCACCGCCCACATAGAGGGGTTCCGGTTTATTGCCTCCGGCCGCGCCCGCTACAAGAATACCCACGCCCCGGGGGCCGCGGAACTTATGCGCGCTTAAAGAAAGCGAGTCAACGCCCAGATCGTCCGCCGCCAGGGGTATTTTCCCCGCGGCTTGTACCGCGTCTGTGTGGATATGTATGCGGGCTTTCCCGCCGCCGGAGGCGGTGAAAGCCCGCACAGCCGCCGCGATTTCCCGCACGGGCTGTATCATCCCCGTTTCGTTGTTGACAAGCATAACGGAAACAAGAGCCGTCTCGGGCCTCAGCGCGGCGGCCACTTCATCCGCGTCAATGCGGCCGGAAGCCCCCGGGCCGACGCGGCTCACCTTCCAGCCGAATTTCTCCAGAATCCTGGACGGCTCATACACGCCGGAATGCTCCACGGCGCTTGTTACGATATGGCCGGGCCGGGATTTCCGCAGAAAGGACGAAAAAATAATATTGTTCGACTCGCTGCCGCCGGAGGTAAAAAAAACAGCCTGCGGGGAACAGCCCAAAACCGAAGCGCAGACGGCACGGGAATCCTCAAGAAGGGTCTTCGCTTTTTCGCCAAAACTGTGAATGGAGGACGGATTACCGAAATTTTCTATCGAAACATCCCGCATATAACCGGCGACATCCGGGTCTATGGGACTCGTGGCGGCCCAGTCAAGATAAACCATGTTTACTGTTTCGCCGTAATGATCTTTTTCCAGCGAGCCGGATCGACAATTTTTTTTCCCAAAACCTCTTCCCGGAAAAAGCGCGTACAACTGCGGAAGCGCATCGCCGTCTCCGGGTCTATGGCGTGTTCCATCTTGCAGGCCTGGTCTTCCGCGGTCTTCGAAGGCATAAGGAGAATCTTTTCCAGAAAATCCTTCAGCGCCGAATGCCTGTTTTGAACCGACTCCGCTATAGTCAGCCCCGTTTCGGACAGGCTGATAAACGAGTTCTTCTCGTAATTCACCAGGTTTTTATTTTTGAGAATTTTAATGGCCCCCGTCACAGAGGGCATCTGCACATTCAGGAGATCGGCAATATCCTTGACCCTCGCGACGCGGTTCTTTTTTTCCAGCTGGTAAATCGCCTCCAGGTAATCTTCCAGACTGCGCGACAAATCGTCCGTATTTATCTTCATCAATGGAATTCAGTATAAAACTTTTCCGGGTTGAAAGCAAGAGGGACTTTTTCTCCCAAACCAAAGGTTTGGGAGAAAAAGTCCCGATCGGAAATGTGCGGTGAATGTCACCGGTGCACTTCACGGTTGTCACCAAAGCTGGTGAATATAACGCAATTGCCAGCAATTGCCGTGCCAGTTATGCCCCCATCCGCAATTTCCGTGAAAGCGTTCCCGCCGCCTTGCGGCGGCAGTCACCCTCTTTCGCGCCCTCGGATTGCCGGGCCGTGAAAATGAGGAGGCCGAAGACGGCCCCAAATTTCGGGCTCGCCCGAAATTTGTTATGGCGCGATTTCGGGCTGGTCACAATTTTGCCAGGCAAAATTGTTGCTCGCCCATGCAACCTGGGCAAAATCGCGCTCCGTCTTGGTTATACGCAGTGAATCTGCACAGCAGATTCACTGGCCCGGTGTTCAGCAATCCGCGCCCTCGGATTGCCGGGCCGTGAAAATGAGGTGGTGTTCAGCAATACAGCACCTTCGGCCCTTCGGGCTTTGTACACGACACGGGCCTTTTAGGGCCTCTTGCCCTGATACCTGTATTCATAAACACGCTTCCGCGTGCGTTTTCAGGGGCATGGCGCTTTGTTTCGATA
>JAISQU010000271.1 GCA_031274005.1 Spirochaetales bacterium | reverse complement strand
GGTAGACGCCCTCAGCCTCGGCGCCGATATACTGCTATAAACGGAAGATTGCGGCATAAAAAAGTTCGTGCCTGAGCCGGTTCCAAAATGAAAACCGTAACCATTCGTGCGCATTTTTGCTTCGCAAAAACCGGGCTTTCCGGGGGTTCCGCCGCTGGCGCGGCCGCTTCGCGCCCCTTCAATCCCATTGCGCCCCACGGGCTTTTTGCAATTTTGGAACCATCTCAGTTACACTGAAAAAAACGCGCGGTGCACGGTATTAATGGCTTTTACCCTGTCCCGGCTGTCCACGACAAAGGAGATATTTCTTTCCGACGAGCCCTGGGCAATGGCCAGCACGTTGATTTTTTTCTCTCCCAGAGCGCTGAAGAGCCTGCCCGAAATTCCGGGGGTACCCCGCATATTTTCGCCGATAATCGCGATGATTTCCAGGTCTCCGGCAAGTTCAAAGTTTTCGATTTGACGGGTTTCAATCTCGCGGGCAAACTCCGCCTTCAAAACAGCAAGAGCCCTTTCCGCCTGCTCCGCCCGGCACACGATACAAATGCTGTGCTCCGAGGATGCCTGGGAAATCATGATAACATTGACATCCTCTTTTGCCAGCGCCGAGAAAACACGCGAGGCGATACCCGGCGTGCCCTGCATACCGCTGCCTTCCACATTGATGAGGGCCACATTCTCGATTGAGGCGATACCCGTTATGGGCCAGGAATGCCGCTTAATATCCCGTGCGATCCGCGTCCCCCGCGCGGCCGGATTCAAAGTATTCCTGACCCACAGGGGAATATTTTTTTCCAGCACCGGCCCCATCGTATAGGGGTGAATAACCTCCGCCCCGAAGAAGCTCATCTCCATCGCCTCCTCGTAGCTTATCTCGTCGATAACAAAAGCGTCCTTAACCACCGCGGGGTCGGCGGAAAGAACCCCGTCAACATCCTTCCATACTTCAAGAGAATCCGCCCCCAGACCCGCGGCAAGAAGAGCCGCCGTATAATCAGAACCGTTTCGCCCCAGCGTTGTGGTAACCCCGTCGGCCGCCGCCGCGATAAAACCCGTTACAACCGCTATGCCCTTTACCTTTGACAATTTGCGCCTGATGTTTTTGTATGTGTTTTTGAAATCCACCCGAGCGCTGCCGTAGCGGCCGTCCGTTACGATAATAGACCTCGCGTCAAAATACACGGCCTGCATCCCCATGCTCCGCATAACCGACGCAATAAGCCGGCAGTTAAGCCGCTCCCCAAAACTCATAACAAGATCCATGCTCCGGGGCGTACATTCCCGCACAAGCTCGATGCCGTGCAGAATGTCAAGGATTTCCCCGCAGCGGGCATGAAGCGGCTCAAGCGCCTTCTTCCTCTGCGCCTCGGGGAAAAGCGCCTCTACGGCCTGAGTCTGCCTTTCCCGTATATGGGCGACAATATCCCTGTACTCCGTGCGGCCCGCTTGTGCGTTTAGCGCAGCTTTTATAAGATCATCGGTAACGCCCCTCATGGCCGAGAACACAACGCAGAGGCTTCCCGCCTCTTGCGCCTTTTGCACGATGGAAATAACATGGCGGATCCTGTCCGCGTCCTGCACGGAACTGCCGCCGAATTTCATAACTTTCATAGAGCGCACAGAATATAATTTTTTAGAAAGTTTTCATAGATGCAAAAGGCGGAGTTTAAGAATTTGAGCGTCCCCCGGCCGTAAGACCGTGAATGAAAGAGCGCGCTCCCCTATAATTTCTTTGTCAAATATTATAGTATTACACTATGCCGGAATCAATAATAGACCAGTTGGCAGGCTCGAAAGTGCGGATTGTGGCGGAGTGAGGTAGAAATGCAAAGATTAAGCGATGAGCAATTACTTGTACTGCTCAATGATATTGAATCTGACCGTACGGAACGCAAAGGGTCGTTTAGTGATTCAAAAAAGATACGGCAAGCGGTATGCGCCTTTGCGAATGATTTGCCAAATCACAACAAACCGGGCGTACTTTTTATTGGCGCTAAAGACGATGGCTCGCCATCCGGCGAATCAATAACAGACGAATTGCTTCTTAATCTTGCCGCGATTAGAACAAATGGCACTATTCAACCCATGCCGGTACTTACCGTTGAAAAACGCCTGCTGAAAGGGGCGGAAATGGCGGTTGTTACGGTAATACCGTCAGATATGCCGCCCGTAAGATATGATGGACGCATTTGGGTGCGTACCGGCCCCAGCCGTTCTATTGCGAACGAACAAGAAGAACGAATATTGAACGAACGCCGCAGATATAAGAATATTCCATACGATTTATATCCAATGCCGCATGCCAAAATCAGCGATCTTTCCCGTGTCTTCTTTGAAGAAGAGTATTTGAGCGCTGCGTTCGCCGGCGATGTATTGGAAGCAAATCACAGGACGTATGAAGAACGATTATCATCGTGCAAAATGATTGTTGCGCCAAGCGAACCTACGCCCACTGTGTTGGGTATATTGACACTGGGGAATCGGCCGCAAGATTTTTTATTCGGTTCGTATGTCCAGTTTTTGCGTATTGATGGCATAAAATTATCTGATCCTGTTAGTGATGAGCTCATGGCAAGCGGCAGATTAAGCGAAGTAATAAATCAAACCATGCAGAAATTTGCAATTCACAATAAAACGGCTTATGATATTATTTCTGCTCCGACACATATAATAACCAAAGATTATCCGCAAGCCGCGTTGGAACAGATTTTTTACAATGCTGTTTTGCACAGGGATTATGAGAGGGGCAATGCGCCAATTCTCATTTATTGGTTTAATGACAGGGTTGAGTTTCACAGTCCGGGCGGTCCATACGGGGATGTAACAGTAAGTAATTTTGCGCGGCCGGGGATAGTCTCTTATCGTAATCCTAATATTGCGGATGTGATGAAAAGTTTGGGGTTTGTACAAAGATTTGGACGAGGCATACAAACAGCAAACGATGAAATGTTCCGCAATGGTAATCCCCCGCCGGAGTTTATTGTTGAACAAACGTCTGTTGCTTGTGTTTTGCGAGGTAAGAAATGAATACGCCGGTATTAACTTTTTTTAACAACAAAGGCGGCGTTGGCAAAACATCGCTTATTTATCATTTGGCGTGGATGTTTGCGTCTATGCGCAAACGTATTGCGATTATTGACCTTGATCCGCAATCGAATTTAACAGCGGCTTTTCTTGAGGAAGATCAAATATTTGATATCTGGAATAGCAAACAGGAAGGTTCTACTGTTTTTCAATGCGTAAAGCCGCTTTTAGGCGTTAATGATATTGCGAGGCCTGTTTTGCAAAAGATAACAGCAGACCTGTATTTACTTCCCGGAGATGTGGCTTTATCAAGGTTTGAAGACACTCTTTCTACAGAATGGCCAAAAAGTCTGGATACTAATTTGTATAGACCCATGCGTATAATCAGCGCGTTTTGGCAGGTTATGCAGCAAGCTGCGGATACCATACAGGCGGACCTGATATTGGTTGACATAGGGCCGAATCTTGGCGCGATTAATCGGTCGGTACTGCTGTCTACCGACTTTGTTGTTATTCCGCTTGGCGCAGACCTCTTTTCACTGCAAGGATTAAGTAATCTGGGGCCAACTCTTATAGAGTGGAGAGATTCATGGGAAAGGCGTCTGGATCATTGGCATAGTTCACTAGAAAAAAAAGAACACCCGGGCTTTCTGCTGCCGCTCGGCGAAATGAAACCTATAGGATATTTATGTCAACAGCCAATACTCCGATTATCCAAACCAATTATGGCTTATGACAAATGGGTACAGCGCATACCTTCGGTTTACCGCGAGGATGTACTTAAGGAAAGGCCTGTCCCGGAGATGAGGCAGGAGAACGATCCTTATTGCCTTGCCATTATAAGACATTTTCGCAGCCTCGTTCCCATGGGGCAGGAACATCGCAAACCTATTTTTAATCTCACGCCGGCCGATGGCGCTATAGGCAGTCATGCAGGAGCGGTACAAGAGGCGCGAAAAGACTTTAAGCTGTTGGCTGAAAAAATCGCCGGCAAGATCGGGATGACAGTATAACCAGCTCAGCTTTCACCGCAATTCCCACCCGCCTGCGGCGGGGGCGCTATCACGGAAATTGCGGAAGCGGCATAACAATCCGGCAATCGCTTCGCGATTGCGTTATATTCACCAGCCTTGGTGACAACCGTGAAGGACGCTGGTGACTCTCACCGCAAATTTCCGCCCCGCCTTGCGGCGGGCACACTTTCACGGAAATTGCGGATGGGACATAACCACCACGGCGATTGCTTCGCAATTGCGTTCTAACCAGAAGCGTTGTGGTCAAGCAAGAAGTGCACTGGCGACTCTCACCGCAAATTTCCGCCCCGCCTTGCGGCGGGAACACTTTCACGGAAATATGCGGATGGGACATAACCAACTCTGCAATCGCTTCGCAATTGCGTTATATTCACC
>JAISQU010000269.1 GCA_031274005.1 Spirochaetales bacterium | reverse complement strand
GAATTTGGGCGCATTTGCGGCGTAAAACGCCGCAAACCGGGCTTTTCGCTCCAATCTTTTGGCTACGCCAAAAGGATTTCCGCTGCTATCCCTTGCGCCCCACGGATTTTCGCAGTTTTGGAACCATCTCAAATAAGAGAACTCTAGCAGCCGTTCGCGTAAACAGAGCGCGCCGCTGTTTTTACCGCGTGAGATTCCACACATAAAACCCCGGTTTCTTTTTTGTTTGACAGATGTATACAAGCATGATAGCATTGAACAGAGAATTCTTTCTGAAAATAAAGGAGACGCTCTATGAAAAAATGTCTAATTTTGCTGCTGGCGGCGGTAATTGCGGCGCCGGCGCTCATGGCGGCCGGAGCCAAAGAGGAAGGTACGTATCAACTGAGGACTTCCACCAATCTTGCGGCGGGCGGGACCATCGGTAAGGGGCTTACCAAATATACCGAACTGGTCAACGCGAAGGCCGGCGGGCGCATCAAGGCTGTGGCCAATTACGGCGCCGAACTGGGCAATCAGCGCGAGCAGGTTGAAATGGCCAGGGGCGGATCCCTGGAAATGGTTGTCGCGGCGCCCGGAACGGGTCCCGGAACATGGGTACCCGAACTGATGATGTTCGAGTTTCCCTATATCTTCAAGGATAACACCCATTACCGCCGGGTACTGAAGGGGTTGGAAGCCGAGGTGAGCGCCAGGGTACGGCCCTTCGGTTTTGTCGCCGCGGCGGGCCAGAGCCAGGGTTCCCGGCACATGCTTACCGTGAATCCTGTTACCAAACTTGCCGATATGAAAGGGCTGAGAATGCGGGGTCCCAACGCTGTGTATATCAGCATGTTTACGCATTTAGGCGCGGCGGGTACAACCATGGACTGGAACGAGATTTATACCGCCTTGCAGTCCAAGGTTATCGACGGGATGGAAGCGTCTCCCAGCATGATCAACTCCATGAAATTTCAGGACGTGGCGAAAAATTTGACGATTACCAATCACATCATCGCCTGCGTGTATTACTTTTACAATGAAAAATGGCTCGCCGGGCTGCCCGAGGATTTACGGAAAATCGTTCTGGACTGCGCGGATGAGGCGGCGGACTATCAGGCCCGGCTTGACGACGCGGATCAGGATGATTCCCTCAAAGCCATGATCGCCGCGGGCCTTAAAGTTCACGAGCTTTCCGACGCCGCCGACTGGGTGACCGCCTGTTCTCCCATGCTCGCGGAATACCGCGCCAAGGGTGAGCAGTGGAACAGCTTCATCGACAAGATGCTAGTTATAAAGTAAGACCTTTCATCAATCCCGGCCGTGCGGCCGGGATTTTTATATCGACACGGAGAGAAGCGAAATGCTTAAAAAAATCTATGGGGCGCTGAATATGTTCCGCAGCGTTGTTATTATAGCGGCTCTGGGGTGGATGGTGGTTTTGTGTTTTATTCAGGTGGTTTTACGGTATTTTACTTCCGCCGACCTGCGGCCATTCCCCTGGGGCGATGAGCTTATCCGCCTGCCGAGTATCTGGGTGGCTTTTCTTGCCGCCAGCATAGGGGTAAGGGAAGGTTCCCACCTGAACGTGGAATATTTTGTAAACAGGATTCTCCCGCCACAGGGAATTGCTTTTTTAAAGAAATCGACACTGATTATGGTTCTTGTCTGCGTGGCCATTCTGATATGGTACGGGATTGCCCAGACGCTGCTGAATGTGGCAAGCACCCTGCAGAACATAGATATTTCCATGGGCTGGTTTTACGCCGCCATACCGGCGGGCTGCGCGTATATTTTTCTGGATTACTTTTTGATTCTGCTTTACGGGTATCATCCTTTTACAAAAAAGAATAGTGAGGCTTAAGTATGCTTCAGGCAACGCTGGTATTTCTTGTCCTTTTGTTTTTTATTTTAGCGGGATTTCCCATTTATATTTCCGCCGTTATTACGGCGATCATTTTTATTTTTGCCATGGATATTTCCTTCGATCTGGTCATTATAAAAATGTTCGGAAGTATAAACGCCTTTTCCCTTATGGCGATTCCCTTTTTTATTCTCGCGGGAAACATTATGACCTCATCCCGCATAACCGATAAACTTGTTTCCTTCGCCAGCGCCGCGGTGGGTCAGTTCAAGGGAGGTCTGGGCCACGTAAATATTCTCGCTTCCGTATTTTTCGGCGGCATTCAGGGTTCCGGGGCGGCGGACGCTTCGGCCATTGGGGGTATGCTGATTCCGGCCATGGAAAAACAGGGCTATGACAAGGATTACGCTGTGGCCGTTACCGCGGGGTCTTCCATGCTGAGTCCCATCATCCCGCCGAGCATCGCCATGATTCTCTACTCCTTCTATACGGAGACCCCGGTGAGCCGTCTTTTTTTGGGCGGGGTACTGCCCGGCGTTCTGATCGCGGTACTGCAAATGCTGGTAAACGGCATAGAGTACCGCCGCCGGGGTTATAACTTCGGGACCTCGCGGTTTTCGCTGAAACATCTGGTAAAGACTTTCACTTTTTCCTTTGGCGCCCTCATCATGCCTCTCATCATAATCGGGGGGATCGTCTTCGGCCTTGTAACCCCTACCGAATCAGGGGTGCTTGCCATAAGCTACGGCCTCCTGTACGGTTTTTTTATTTCACGGGAGCTGAAAGTCCGCCACCTGCCGCGGATCCTGCTGGATTCCGCCGTTACTACCGCCGTGGTAATGATGACCATCGCGGCGGCGGGGGTTCTTTCGAATGTACTGGTGCGTATGCGTTTTCAGAATGAGGTTCTGGACTTTGCGGTAAACGTGCTTCAGAACCCCTATCTCGCGACCTTCTTTTTGATGGCTGTCTTTCTTGTTTTGGGCTGCTTCCTTGATCCCACGGTGCTGATTGCCATGTTTGCCGCCAGCGTTCTTTCCATAGGAAACGCTTTTGGTTTCGATCCCATCCACTACGGGGTAATTATGGTAATCGTTATGCAGGTGGGGGCGATAACGCCGCCGGTGGGGACTTTCCTGTTCATAAGCTGCGGCATCGCGCGGCTTCCCCTGGAAGAAAGCGTCAAAGCTCTTCTGCCCTATATTTTTGTGGTCATTTTTGTTATCATCCTGGCGATCTTTGTTCCGGGGCTTGTTACCGCGCTGCCGTCGCTGGTTTAAAAGGGGGACGCCGTGTTGGGAATAGCGATTCTGGGTTCCGGCGCGATAGCCGCTGTGCACGCGGACGCATACCTCCGCCATAAAGACCGCTGCGAGCTGCGGGCCGTCTGCGATCTGTACCCCGAAAAAGCCCAGGCTCTTGTTGAGTCAAAGGCTTTGACAAAGGCCGCCGTATACAAGGACGCGGAGGAGGCCCTTTCGCGGACGGACATTGACGCTGTTTCCGTATGTCTGCCTCCCGGCGCGCACGCGAAAACCGCGATACAGGCCCTGAGGGCGGGTAAGCATGTTCTGGTGGAAAAGCCCATGGCCACAAGCCTTGCCGAATGTGACGAAATGATTAAGAGCGCGGAAGATGCGGGAAGGCTCCTGTGCTGCGTGGCGCAGAACCGCTATAAAACGCCCAACAGCAAAGTCAGGACTCTGCTCGGCCAGGGCGTCGCGGGAAGGGTACTTCACGCGACCGTAAATTCCCTGTGGTGGCGGGGAGGCAATTACTACGACCTGTGGTGGCGGGGCGCCTGGGATACCGAATGCGGGGGCTGTGTTACCAGCCACGCCGTTCATCAGGTGGACCTTCTCCTGTGGATGCTGGGAAAACCCGAACGCGTTACCGCCGTTATCAAAAACGTGGCCCATGACAATTCCGAATGTGAGGATTTAGGCGTCGCCATTCTGGAATACCCCGGAATGCTGGCCCAGCTTACGGCTTCGCTGGTGGCCCACGATGAGGAACAGGAGATGATCTTCCAGGCCGAACGCGGCAGGCTTTCGGTACCCTGGAAAACCGCGGCCTGCCGGGCCCTGCCCAATGGTTTTCCCCAGGACGCGGCGGATGTCAAAAACGAGCTTCAGGCCCGCTATGACGAGCTGCCGGATTTGCCTCTCGAAGGCCATCCCGCGCAAATCGGAAATTTTCTCGCCGCGATAAAGGGAGAAGCGCCTTTGGATGTTACAGGCCGGGATGGCCGCGCGGCGCTTGAACTCATCATGGCGATTTATAAATCCTCGGCCCTGCGGCAGCCCGTAAGCCTTCCGCTTGACCCCGGCGATGAGTTTTACCGGCGCGAAACCATGACCGCGCGTATGCCCCGGTTTTATCAGAAAAAACGCGCGGTCGAAAATTTCGCGGACGCGAAGATAACCCTGGGCAGGGATGTGGGGCGATAACACCCTGTGTACGCGCATAATTGCTGCGCAATTATGCGGGGGGTATAGGAGCGGGGGTAGGGAAATTTTTCGGGATTTTTTGCAGTGACGCACGTTTGCTTCACAAACGTATGGTGATAATGGCCGAAAAATTTCCCGCGGAGCCTGTCGGACTTCTAATAAATGTGAGCCGAAGACGGCTCTGCGATTTTCGGGAAGACCCGAAAACGCATTACTCACGCAATTTTGCGGGGCAAAATTGCGCCGTCTTGAACGTTGCAAGCCATTGCAGGAATGGCTTGGCCTTAAGCGCAACAGGCTCCGAGGCGATTGCTTTTATTGTGTAGACGCGCGTAATTGCTGCGCAATTAGGCGGGGGGTATAGGAGCAATCGCCGGAGAAGCTCGTTCGGCTTCCTGGCGGGAGTTGTGGAACTCAAGATAGCTGCCGAAAACCCAGCCGCGGATACCGTCGCAGGCGATTTCGTACCAGTAATCGGATTTGCCTTCTACGGTTTCCGGGTAGGAAGTCTTCGCGAGAATTTCCACGATGGAGGAGTTGCGCAAATGCGCGACAACTTCGGCGCCGGACTGGGGTTTGGAACGCACCCTGAGATAGGGAGAAGCCACGATTCCCCAGTTTGCCCTGATGGCGAGAACCGGAGTGGTAGGCATATCAAGGCCGGCAAGGGGGTCATCTTTACGGCATCCTGCCGCAAGAAAAACAGCGCAGATAATCGAAACAAGTAGCGGCGCGCTGCGGGCAAATAAAAATCTTTTCATAACCTCTTGATACTCTCTTCTATTCGGCACAGTATATCATCAATATACTATGAAACGGATTCTACCATGCCTTTTTTGGTTTGTCAGTTTATTATCGGCTGTTCCCGGCCATTGCCTGGATTTTTTTCAGGACGCGGGTTTCCGGGGAGCTGTTCTTTTGTCTCAGCAGGGTGATTTCGGACGTAAACCGCAGGGGAGTACGTATGCGGAATTCCAGAATGTTCTTTCCGGAGAGTCCTTCGCCGCCCTTTTGTCTTTGGGCTACCATAAGGTGAACGCTTCGAATCTTTCCGGCGGCTGGGGGTACAGGGGTTTCGAGGGCGTGCACCTCTGGCTGGGCGCGGAATGGTATCTTTTTACCGCGCAAAATGTTTCAGACCCGCCGCCCGGCCCCCGTTTCGGCGTATCCCTTGCCTATGGCGGGTTTTATTCCGTCTACCAGTACACGGACATTCTCTTTTTTTATACTGCTCTCAGGCTCGATCTTTTTGCCGACCTGTTTTTCTCCCTGCCCTTTCATCTGCGCATCGGGATACCCGCCGAAGTATATTTTCGCCGCGATCTTGATTCATGTTACGCCGTGGGCTTCGGCGTGTGGGGCGGCATAAGCTGGTCCCGCCTTGCCGGAGGATTAGATTGAAGGGCTCGATTTTGAAACGCGGGAGCGGCGGACTCATATTCATTTTGGCTGCTGTGTGTTTTCTTCTGGGCGCCTGTTCGCCGGAGGTAAATCTGCCGGAACAGTATGCCCTTGTGTACGGAAGCACATACGCGGGGTCGACGGTGAAGCCTGTTTTGGGTTTTCCCGATGATGACGCGCGGGACTTCGCCGCCATTTTGAGCCGCAAGGGTTATACCGTCAGCGGGCAAATCAATTCCGAGGCGACATCGGAACAGCTTGAAAGCGATATTGAGTCTCTGTCGGGTATAGGGAAGGATGGGTTTTTTCTTTTCTATTTTTCGGGCCATGGGGTTTCTCAGGGCGGTTCGCAGTACATCGTTTTTCATGACGGCGCTTACGTGAGCGATAATGACCTTATGCGGCTTATATCCCGCGTTCCTTCGCGGCAGAAAGTTGTCATTATCGACGCCTGTAATTCCGGCGGCTTTATAGGAGACTCCCCCGGGGTGGACACGGAAAACTCATCGCTTGTATTTTCCGCGCCGGAGGCTTTCAGCAAATACTTCGCGAACATCCAGGCGGGGGACATAGCGTACACCGAAGCGATTGTTATAACGGCCGCCGGGGAGCAGGACCTTTCATGGGAAGCGGACGCATACGGCCACGGAATCTTTACGTATTTTTTGCTTCAAACCCCCGGCAGGGCCGACAGAAACGGCGACGGATGTGTTACCGCCTCTGAGGCGTATTATTTTACGCAAAGCGCCGTTGTGAATAACTGGAACAGCCGGCAGCCGGGGAGGTCTTTTTATCCGCACATCTCCGGCGGGGCAATGGACTTTGTGCTTTTTGAGGCTGACTAAAGGCGGATGCTGATACGCCTTTAGTCTTGACGCGCGAAATAATCCGGCGACTGGTGGCGAAAGCTGTTTTCGTAGATTTTCGCGTACACTCCTTTGCGGGCCAGAAGCTCCTCATGGACGCCTTCTTCCGCGATGCGCCCTCCGTCGAATACTATGATTCTGTCCGCCTGCCTGAGGGTGGAAAGGCGGCGGGCGGCTATGACGGTAGTACGGCCCGCGGTAAGGGTATACAGGGCTTCCTGTATTCTCACTTCGGTAAGGGGATCGCCTGAGGGAGCGATTTCGTCAATAATACAGACGGCCGGTTTTTTCAGGAGAGAGCGCGCCAGAAGGACAAGCCAGGCCCAGACAGGGGCGGGTTTGCCCGGATCCGTGCGGGTAGAAAGCCCGTCGGGAAGGTCGTAGAGCCAGTCTCCCCTGCCGAGCTTCGCTGTGGCGAGGCGGATTTCTTCGTCTGAGGCCGTGGGGCGGCCGCAGCGGATGTTCTCCTCAAGAGTCCCCTCAAAGAGAAAAGCCTCCCCCGGCACAAAATCAATTTTTTCACGCAGTTCTCCTATATCCAGTTCCCGTATATCCTTTTCATCAATGCGCAGCTCCCCTTCGTCGTATTCGTACAGACGGGCAAGTACGCGCAGAAAACAGGACAGGCTGCCTGAGCTCCCGCCGACAAGGGCAACTTTTTGTCCCGCGGGGATGAGGAGCGACACGCCTTCAAGAAGTTTTTCTTCTCCGCCGGAAGCGCACAGGCCGGCAAGTTTCAGTTCGCCTTTAAGATGCAGGGCGCTTTCCCTTCCCGAAGGCCGCCTCTCTGGCTGCATCTCAAGGATAGCCTGAAGCCTTTGCGCGGCGGCAAGAGCGCGCCCAAGCCTGCCCTGAAACGCGGACATAAGGCGGACATTCAGAAATATCGCGGGAATAGCGGCGAGGCAGAGAAACCAGACGCCGGCCGTCATTTCAGCGGCAAGCACGCGGCCCGCGGCGTACACAAACAGGGCAAGGGCCAGTCCCGCGGCGCAGCCTGTCAGGGGAAACACAGGCGCCAGGGCAAGACAGCCGCGGACGCGCAGACGGCAGAAGGCATCTCCGGTTTCCCGAAAAGCCCCCGGCAGAAAGTCCGGAATATGGCCCGCCTGTTTCGTAAAGGGAAGCGCCCTGAGAAGAGCGGCGAAGCGTTTTTCAAGCTGCGCGGTTTGCTGCCGCTCGCCGCTGCCGTATTTTTTTTCGCCGACCCTGAGCGCCCGTGTCAGAAGAAAAGCCGCCGGGACCAGGAGAATTACCATGAGGGCCGGAAGCGGCCGTATATATACAAGCGAAAACGCGAGAACAAGCAAAAACAGAAACCGGCCAAGAAAATCCACCGCGGGAAGGATGAGTTCCTCCACGGCGTTTATATAGCTTTCAGGAAAATCCGCGTTACAGGTCAGGACTTTTCCGAAAACTTCGCGGCGGACACGAAAGGCAAAGTCTGCGGCAAAAACCGCCGCCATCCTGCGCGTTATATAGCCGAAGATCCAGCCGCACAGGCCGAGAGCCGCCGCCAGGGCGGAGGCTGCCGCAGGGCCCAAAAGCGCGTCCGTACCGGCGGCGCGGGGCCGGTCCAGGGATACGGCAATTACGGCGGGAATAAGGGAATATGAGCAGGCCGCAAGAACGCAGGGCAGAACGAGCAGGATAATACCCCTTGTACCGAGACGAAGAAACTGAATAAAAGCAGCCATGTTCCGCACAAGCCCTCCTTTATGACAAACCGGAAAATATGCGGCGGTAATCCGCCGACTCGATAACAAGCTGTTCATGCGTTCCCTGACACAGAATTTCGCCGTTTTTCATGAACAGTATGTAATCGGCCCAGCGGATCTGGCTGAGCCGGTGACTTACAATAAAGGCCGTTCTTCCACGCGCCGCGGCCTGCACAGCCCTGCATAGCTGATCTTCGGTTTTGCTGTCCTGAGTCCCGGCGGCGTCATCAATAATCAGAATGCGGGGGTCGGCAAGAACAGCCCGTGCAAGGGCGATACGCAGACTCATATCGGCCGTCAACCCTTCGCCGCCGTCTCCAACCGGAGTATCGTATCCGCCGCTCAGGCGGCTTATGAACTCATGGGCTTCGGTTTTTTCCGCGGCGGCGCGTATGTCTTCGTCCGTGGCAGCGGGATTTCCCAGGGCGATGTTGCCGCGTACAGACAGGGGAAAGAGAAAAGGTTCCTGCCCGATAAAAGCGATTTGGGATTTTACACTTTGCCGGTCCCTATCGCGTATATCTTTTCCGTCAATGCTGATGGTTCCTATGTCGGGTTCAAGCAGGCGGGCCGCGAGGCGGGCAAGAGTTGTTTTTCCGCTGCCGGAGGCGCCCGCAATAACAACAAACATACCCTCTTTCACGGTAAAACTGATCCTCCGCAGAATAAGGGAGGACTCGTAGCTGAAAAACACCGCGTCAAAACTCACCCCGCCGCGCAGAGTCTCCCCGCCTGAGCTCCGCGTGGGAGGTTCCGCAAAAGATTTCCCCCTGTTCATAATTTTCAGCATGCGCGCGGCCGCAGCCCCGCCCTGCTGAACCAGGGCATACGCGGGGGGACATACGCGCGCCGCGTACAAAAAAACCAGGAAAAGTCCTGTAAATACCGCGAAGCCGCCCGGCTCCAGAGCGCCGCGCCATAACAGAAAAAAGCCTTCAAACAGTCCTGCGCCCAGAAAAACCCAAAAAAGAAGGCCCGGCAGATACCAGGCCGCGGCTTTCTCCCGCTGAATGCTCCCGTCTTTCAGAAAAAGAGCGTCGGCATTGAATGTATTTACTGTATCTTCGGTCAGAGACTGGGACACAATCGTCTCACGGCCGGACACCGTTTCTTCCACATCCGCCGCGAGCCTTTCCCGCCTGTCCCGCTCTTCTGTAACAGCCGCTTCCAGATGCCAGTTATATCCCCGGAGGCTAAAAAGCAGGAGAAGCGCAAAAATCGCGGGCAAAGGAAGCAGAACGGGATGAACGCCCATCGTCATAAAAAGGGAAAACAGACCGAGAAAAAAGGCATATATCATGCGCGCCAGACCGGGGCAGAACAGGCGGCCTATGGCCAAGGGAGCGTCCAGAACCCCCGGAAGAAGGTCTTTCTGCCCGAAGCGGATATGAGTCGGAAAATCTTTGGATAAAAGACCGGCGTAATAGTCCATGCGGCAGTCCCTTTCCGCACGGGCGGCAAGAAGCTCCGCGCCGCAGTTCATGGCAAGCCCGGCGGCGCCGCAGATAAACGCATACAGCGCGATACGCAGGGCATAGCGCGAAAATTCTCCGGGAGCGGAAAAAAAATCACCGGTTGTTACGACAAGAGCGCACGCAAAGTACGCGCCCGCGGCCGCTGCGGCCAAGACAAGAAGAACAAGATGGGGATACCGCAAAGCCGTAAAAAAAAGCCATGAACCGGCCGCGCCGGGTTTGTTCTGGGCCATGCGGAAAGTATACTCCGTAAGCCCGCCGCGTGAAAATGGGTGTTTCATGCCCCCCGGCAGGGCGTGGGAATAGAGCGCAAGTCTATTACACGCTCCGCGAAAAACTTTTCCAGGCGCTTTCTATTTCATCAAGACTTGCCCGCAGGATACGCCCGCCCGCGGGATTGCCCGCGCCGGCGGCGAGTATTTCAAGGCCGCCGTCCGCGGTAACCTCGCCGATACGGCGGCAGGGTAAACCGGCGAACTCTTTTTCAAAGGCGGCGGCGAGATGCGGCCTTACGCCGGCAACAAGCCGCGAGGGCGCTTCACTAAAAAGGCCTCGCGCCGCCTCCCCTTCGGGGAGCCGCACCCGCGCGCCAAGGCGGCCTCCCAGACAGGATTCGGCAAGCGTAACGGCAAGGCCGCCGTCGGAAATATCGTGACAGCAAGCTGCGAGGCTTTTCTTTGCCGCCCCGTAAAAAGCGCGGTACAGTTTTGCCGCTTCCGCCGGTTTTGCCCCGGGCGCGCGCTCCCGGCCCGCGGCCGCCGCGCCTTCCGTAAGTTTCTCGTAGAAACTGCCGCCAAGGCTGCCGTCGCCCTCACCCAAAAGATAGATATAATCTCCCGCTTTCTTGAAGTCCGTTGTCAGGGCTTTGCGGCAGTCAGGAATAATACCCATAAGCGTAACCAGCAGCGTGGGTTTAACCGAAACTTTTTTGCCGCCTGTACGGGCGTCGTTTTTCATGGAATCCTTGCCGGAAATCAGCGGCAGGTTATACGCAAGACAGGCGTCCATCAAACCCCGGCAGGCGCGCACAAGCTGCGCCAGTTTATACGCGCCGTCGGGCGTATCGGCCGATTCGACAGGATCGGGCCAGCAGAAATTGTCCAGTCCCGAAGCCAGATCCGGGTCGCCGCCCAGAGCGATATGGGCGCGGTACGCCTCGTCTACGGCAGCAACAGCCATGTCATAGGTATCAAGTTCCGACAGCCGCGGGCAGATTCCGTGTGTAATCGTCAGGCCCCTCTGTGAATCATAACGCGGCCGGAACACGCCTCCGTCCGTGGGCGCGTCGGCCTTCACTCCCGCAAAAGGCTTTATCACCGAACCGGCCTGAACCTCGTGGTCGTACTGCCGGATAAGAGACTCTTTCGAAGCGATGTTGGGCTCCGCAAGCAGCCGCAGAAAAACATCCTTGAGCGCCGCCTCATCCCCGCGCGCGGCCAAAGCCCCTGCCGGGGGCGTCTTCCACTGCGCCCTCAGCCTCATTTTCGGCAGGCCGGCATGAAGAAAATCCATGGACAGAGCGCCCACGGTTTTGTCTTTGTACACAATATCCACAATGCCGGAGGAGGTAAACTCACCCACGACAACCGCCTCCACGCCGCGCTTCTTTGCCAGAGCGATAAACGCGTCCAGGGTGGGAGGCCCGACCGCGAAGCTCATGCGCTCCTGGCTTTCGGACACAAGGATTTCCCAGGGCGCGAGTCCCGCGTACTTGAGGGGGCATTTGTCCAGCTCAATGCGAACGCCGCCGGAAGCCTGGGCCATCTCGCCCAGCGAGGATGACAGGCCGCCCGCGCCGTTGTCGGTGACGCCCTTGTATAAATCCAGAGCCTGGGCCTCAAGAAGAAAATCCGTCAGCTTTTTTTGCGTAATGGGGTCGCCTATCTGCACGGCCGACGTGGGGCTTTCCTCATCAAGGGCAGCGGAAGAAAATGTCGCGCCGTGAATGCCGTCTTTGCCTATGCGCCCGCCCGCCATAACGGCCAGGTCGCCCGGTTCGATGCGTTTCTCCCAGGCGTTTCTGCCGTTCACTTTCGCGGGCAGAACGCCGCCGGTTCCGCAGAAAACCAGGGGTTTTCCGGTAAAACTTTCGTCAAACAGAAAAGCTCCTGCCACAACAGGGATGCCCGACTGATTGCCGCCGTCAACTATGCCATGATGCACGCCGGATAAAACCTCCCGCGGCGGAATAAGACCCCGTGGTACGGCCTCGCGCGGGGTATCAGGCTCGCCAAAACACAGGACATTTGTATTAAAGATGGGCCGCGCGCCTATGCCCGTTCCCATGATGTCGCGGTTAACGCCGACTATGCCCGTTATGGCGCCGCCGTAGGGGTCGAGGGCCGATGGGGAGTTGTGGGTCTCCGCCTTGACGCACACAAGAGTCTCCTCGTCAAAAGCGACAACGCCGGAATTGTCATGAAACACCGATTTCAGGTCGGGCCGTTTTTGCGCGAGAATTTCCGTTGTTTTCTTTATGTAAGTGGCAAAGAGGCTGTCTATGATTTCGGTTTGGCCGTTTTCGGTATAGTCTATTGCCGCGGCAAAAATTTTATGCTTGCAGTGTTCGCTCCAGGTCTGGGCTATCATCTCAAGCTCAACGTCCGTGGGGTCGGGGGCAAGGCCCAGCCCTGCGCGGAGTTTCTGCGTTTCCGGTTTTTCGTACCAGCCGCGCACAGCCTTCAACTCCTCAAGCGACATGGAAAGCATTCGCGCGCGCGAAAGTTTTTCAAGCTCCGCGTCGGAAAGCCCGCCCAGCCTGATCGTGGCTACCGTGACGGGACTTTCGGCAACCTTGTGCGGGTACACCTGCGGAAATCTTTCGCCCTTCCGCCAGCCATCGGAAAGAATAACACGCGCCCGCTCAATAAGGGGATTATACAAAAGCGCCGCGATTTTTTCCGCGCAGGCCGAAGGTTCCGCCTCGGTCACAAAAGCATACTGCCTCGCGGTTTGGACAATTTCGTCCGCCGCCAGATCGCGCCCCAGAGCCTGCCCCGCCGCCTCCCGCGCGGTAAGAGCCTCGGGGTTGGCGACGCCCGCCTTATAGGTTACCTCAACAAGAAGGTTCCAGTCCGGCAGGATATGCGTAACGCCGGTTTCGCCTATATACATTTTCTGCGCCACAGGGTCAAGGAACACATCCGCGGCCAGATCCGGAGTAAAGTCCCGCACATCATGAAAAAGGTACACATCAAGAACAGCGGCCCTGCTGAGGGCGCAGCCGGGCGCGTGCGACATCTTTTTTATCATCCGCGCGCCCCGTCCGTCCAGAGCGGGCGAAACGCAGGTAAGTTCGATTCTCATACGTGATTTTCAGATTACCGCAAAAAGGCAGGGCGTGCAAGCGGAGATACGGGGCGGGCAGGGCATTCCATTTTTTGACATTGAGCATTACAATAATCCGCGTATGGGGAATGAGATCGGGGTTGTTTTTACGCCGCAGGAGTGGGCGCTTTTTGCCATTGAGCGCTTCGGCCTGTTTGATAAATGGCTTGGCGGTTCAACGATATGCGATCCCACCATGGGCAGCGGGAATCTGCTTTTGGCCCTTATTGAATGCGGCCGCAGGCGGGGCCTCAGCCCGTCCGCCCTGCCTGTTGACCGGTTGTTTGGCGTTGAGCGGGACAGGCGGCATTTTCAGGGCATTTTTACCGCGGCAGGGGAGATGTACGGCCTCAGCTTAAGGCGGGAAAATTTTCTGAACAAGGATATTTTCTTTCTGAAAAATGAGCGTTCTTTCGATATTCTTTTGGGCAACCCGCCCTGGCGGAATTTCACCGATCTGCCCGCGCCCTACAAAGAGAAAACAAAAAAACTGTTTTTCGGGTATGGCCTTGTCGGCGACTCCCGCGACCTGCTTCTGGGAGGCTCGCGCATTGACATCGCGGCCCTTGTTTTACAGAAAACAATTCAGAAAAACCTGAAACCCGGAGGCGAGGGGGTTTTCTTTATTCCTCTTTCCCTTCTGCTGAATGACGGGGCTCACGCGCCGTTCCGCGCTTATACCGTAAACGGAGTCCGCTACTGTATCGATACTGTTTTTGATTGCGGCGGCCTGAATATCTTTGACGGAATCTCCACGCGTTACGGCCTCATTCATCTGCGCAGGGATAAACAACAGGAATTTCCCCTGCGCTACCACAGGTGGACCGGAAAGGCCTGGGAAGAATTATCCGCCAAACCGCTTTTCGCGGCGAACGCTCCGCTAAGCGTCAGCCGGGAATGCGCGGAGTTCGCCCGTATAGAGGTTCCGGCGCGCTGCGTACCCCGCCAGGGCGTCAACACCTGCGGCGCCAATGATGTTTTTTTCTTTGATGAGTACCTGAGCCTGGACAACGGGGTGTGCAGGGTCGCGAATAAAACCGCGCGCGCCCTTCTGCCAAAGCAATATGTTTTTCCCCTCGCGGTCGGCGAGAACTTTACGGAACCGCAGCCTCTGGCCCGCAAATGGGTTTTTATCCCCCACGCCGGAAGCGGAAAACCCCTGGATCCGCAAACCATAGCGGAGAGTCCCCTTCTTGCTGATTATCTGGAAAAAAATAGGGAACGCCTCGCCTCGCGGCGGGGAACCCTTATAAACACATGGATACGGAAAGGTCTTTTTTGGGCGCTTCTTGGCGTGGGCGGGTACAGTTTTTACCCCTATAAAATTATCTGGGAAGCCTACGGAAAAAGCGCCTTCAGGCCGAAACTGTTCCCCGGCCATTGGCAGGCTAACCAGGCGCTGCAGGCCTTTATGCCCTTTGAGCGCGCCGACGAAGCCCGGAAAGTCCTCGGCCGGCTTGCCGGCGGCGATGTGGAAAAATACCTTTTGTCCCTAAAAATGGAAGGGACAATGAACTGGGCGCAGCCCGGAAAGATCAAGCGATTTCTCATTCTATTACCGTAGGCCGCCGGAAAAAACGCCGTGATCCGTCTCTTCACAATGATTTTGCCAGATCCAACAGGCGGTTTTGGACAGCCGCATTACCCTTGTGTCCGTACACCGCGGCAATCTCGCCAATAAAAGCCTTCATGTTTTCCCGCGCGGCCGGGTCGCCAAGATTTTTTTGAAGATCGGGAATAGTGAGCTTCATGCCGGGCCGGATCAGATTAGGATCCGCGACAACACCGCGGGAGGCCAGCATAATTACAGGAAAATAATAGGTGCTGCCCGCCCCATAGTGCTTTTGGGTAATCACAGACAGGGTGTCGCCGCTCCTAACCGTGTAGGACTTTGCCCCATCAAGAATCAGCTTTGACTGATATTTCTGATACGCTTTTTCAAACGTAGGATTTGAGGCGTCCTCCGCCTCCGGAACAGGGGCAGGGTCCGCGGTACTCACGCAGGATACTGCGAGAATTGCAATCGCCATACCCGCAAAAATAGAAAAAACTTTTTTCATATAAAATCCTCCGTAAAACTTATTTATATTTTATTAATGTACTGCTTTTTTTTGCTAAAGACATACGATACGTCTAAAATACCGCGCCCGAAAATCGTTTGGTAAAAGTTTACGGCTTATACCGCTGAACATAAGGTTTTCCGGCGGAAAAGGCGGGATAGCATAAAATGCAACGCGATTTTAATTTAAGAGAGTTGTTCAGAAACCCGGCCGGGCGCCTCTCAAGTCTCCAATAATTCATTATGGCGCAAGCGACTCCCCCCCTGCGTACATACCTAAAGCGGTTTTTCTACGAAGCTCTCAAAGCCCTGTCAAAATCAGCGATAAGATCCTCCGCGTCTTCAAGGCCAACGGATATCCGTATCAGGGTATCGGTAATGCCGAGCCGGGCCCTCTCTTCCGGCGGAACCGATGCGTGGCTCATCCTGACGGGATACGAGGCAATGGTCTCTACCCCGCCCAGGCTTACCGCCGCCGCCGCGTACTCTACCTTTGACAGAAAGCGTATGGCCTGTTCGGTTGTCCGCGTGCGGAAAGACAAAACCGCGCCCGCGCCGGAGGCCTGGCGCTCGTGTACGCTTTTGCCGGGGTGTCCGTCAAGGCCGGGATAAAACACGCCGTTTACCTCAGGATGCGTTACCAGCCACTGCGCTATTTTCCGCGCGGATTTCTCCTGGGCCTCAAGCCGCACTTTCAGGGTTTTGATGCCCCGCATGACAAGCCACACATCCCAGGGGCCCGGAACCGCCCCAAACCCGTTTTGTACGGCATAAACCCGCTGCCCCAGCTCCTCCGTGCGGGTAACAGCCAGCCCCGAAATGACATCGCTGTGGCCGCCCAGAAATTTTGTCGCCGAATGAACCACAATATCAGCGCCCAGTTCCAGGGGCCTCTGGAGATACGGGGTCATAAAAGTATTGTCCACAATGGAAAGCAGCCCCTTCTCCTTCGCAATGCCTATGCAGGCCGCGAGATCCGTTATCTTGAGGAGGGGGTTCGACGGGGTTTCCAGAAACACAGCCTTTGTGTTGGGCCTGAGGGCCCCGCGCACATTGTCCGGGTTTGTTGTGTCCACGGCTGTAAGTTCAAGCCCCCAGCGTTTATAAAAAGTGTTGAGGATACGCCGGCTTCCGCCGTAAATATCCTCCGCCGCCACTATGTGATCCCCGGCGGACAAAATGCCCAGAACCGACGAGACCGCCGCTATGCCGCTGCCAAAAGCGTAACCCTTCGCGCCGCCTTCCAGAACCGCGATTATTTCTTCCAGCGCCTTCCGCGTGGGGTTCCCCGACCGCGCGTAGTCGAATTCCCGTGGCGCCGATAAATCCCCCTGGTCAAAGGTGGAAGTCTGAAATACAGAGACCCCCAGAGCGCCCGTAGCGGGATCAGATTCGTGCCCGTTGTGTATAAGTTGTGTTCCCCGGTTCATTTCATATCCTTAAGTCTGATATAAGATTTTTCCCATGTGGATTGTAGGATATATGACGGAATAAATCAAGGCAATTTCCCCCGCATAGGCGGGGGAAATTGCCCCCGGAAATTGCGGTAAAAGTCACCGGTGCTCTTCACGCTTGCCCACCCGCGCTCCTGAATATAACGCAATTGCGCAGCAATTGCAGTGGTGGTTATGCCCCATCCGCGATTTCCGTGATTGCGTCTCGCCGCATCGGCCGGAAAACTACCAAAACCGCACCCAGACCCTTCAATGTGGTTGCAACATCCGGGGGTGATACGTTAGTATAAGCGCATGGGAAACATTCTGCTCGCGGGAACGGAAAGCGCTTTTTTGTCGGAACTGACGGAAGAAGTTCTTGCCGCCGGTAACCGCGTCGCCGTTACATCAGGTCCGCCGGATACAAACAGCGCTCCGCAAAACCCCGGGGAAAAACAAAGCCTGCACTATATCGCCTGGAATCTCCGTTCGCCTCTGTCCGCCAGAACAGTTGTAACGCAGGCCATTAACGCATTTGAAACCCTAGACGAAGTTATTGTCGTTTTTTCCGCCGATACAGGCAAAAAGGATTTTCATGAATTATCCTTTGCCGACATGGAAAAGACCGTAGACGACACCATAAAAAGCTTCTTCTTTCTTTTAAAAGAAGTTTTTCTGGCCCTGCAAAGACAGAAGAAAGGCGTCCTTTGCTTTGCCCATCATGACGGCGGGGTGGAAGCGCTGCCGCCCCCGCAGGCCGCCGCCTCCATGGCTTTCCGGGCTTTTGCCTCGGCTCTGTTTACTCAGTACCAAAACGAGCCTTTTACCCTGTACGGGTATTATTCATCCACGGCGGAAACAAAAGCCTTTGCCCGTTTTCTCGCCGCCGGCGGCAGAACAGAAAAAACGGCGCGGCGCTGGATTAAATTCTCCGGGAAGCCGGGTTTTTTTTCATTTACACGACATAGATAAGGATACCAGGAATGAAGATTTGGTTAAAAATGATTCTCGGCGGTATCGCCGGTATGCTTTTGGGCCTGTATCTGCCCGCCGCCGCGGGCGATATGTGTAAATTTCTGGCGGAACTTGCCGTCAGAATAGGGCGCTACGCCCTTTTGCCTATGATACTCTTTGGCCTGATTATTACGGTGTATGAACTCCGGACAGAACGCAAACTTTTCATTGTCTGCCGTAAAACCATTGCGTATGCGGTTCCGACAAGTCTTGGCATGATTATCCTGGGAATAATTTTTGTTTCGCTGTTTACGCCCGCGCGCATCCCCATCATCATTGAAACTCAAATCCCGCTGGACAAGCCGGATATAACGAATCTTCTGTACCAGGTTTTTCCGTCCAATCTTTTTACCCTTTTTGCATCCTCCACTGATTTTCTCCTTCCTGTTATGGTTTTTGCCCTGCTTTTCGGACTGACCCTGACGCACAACAGAAATCTGTTCCGCTCGGTCGTGGAGTTTTCCGATTCACTGTCCAACGTTTTTTACCACATCAACAGTTTTATTACGGAATTTCTTTTTATCGGCGGAATTGCCCTCGCGGCGTCCATGGTTTTACAGCTCAGGGAAGTAACGGATCTGGGACTTTTCCTTGAACTGTTTCTCTTTCTGGGCCTGTTTTCCCTTGTTATCGCGTTCGGCATTTTCCCGTTGATGCTGTATTTCCTCCGGGGCAGAAAAAACCCCTTTGACTGGATCTACGCCCAACTGGCTCCCGCCGTGGGAGCGTTTTTGTCCGGGGATGTGTATTTCAGCCTTGGACTTCTCATCAGGCACGGAAAGGAAGTGCTGGGATTGCCGCGGAAAATTTCCGCCGTTTCTTACCCCTTTTTGACCATTTTTACCCGCGGGGGAAGCGCTATGATAACAGCCATATCTTTTATCGTGATTCTGAGCTCCTACTCCAGCCTGGAAAAAGGATTCCTGCATGTTCTGTGGATCATAGCGGCGAGCTTCGGCGTTTCCTTCCTGCTGGGCGCTGTTCCGGGGATGGGGGCGCTTGTAGGTATTGCCATGCTTTCCGGCATGTATGGCAGGGGAATGGAAGAACATTTTCTTATTCTCAGACCGGTGGCGATCATTTTGGTCAGTCTGGGCGCTCTTCTGGATACGGTATGCGCGTCCTTTGTAACAACCCTTGTTGACGACTCAATGCGGCTTGCCGGAGAAATAAAAACCGAAAAAACCAGCGAACTGATTTAAGCCTGAACCGCTATTGCCCTTTGACAAGCTCCCGCATAAGTTCGAGCGCCTTGCGCGCGTCGGCCGAAAAATTTTTCGTAAAGGCTTCTATGCTTATGCGGCCCGCGTAGGCCGATTCTGTTAAGGCTGCGATAAAATCCCTGTATTCCTTTTTGGGTTCCAGGGGAAAACCCCTGTCCTTCAACTCCGCGAAATGAACATGAACAATATGCCCCGCCGCCTGTGTAATATCGGAAGGCGACTCCTCCTGAACGGCGTAGTGGTAGTAATCCGCCAGAACCTGTATGCGGGGCCGGTCAACCTCGCGGAGCAGCCTCATCGCCTCAGCCATTGAAAAAAGAACATTCGCTTCGTATTTGTTGTGGTACTCAATGGCAACGGTTACGCCGGTTTTTTCGGCCTCCTCCGCTATCATACACGAAGCGTCGACAATTTGCCGCCAGGCTGTTTCGCGCGGAAAGCCTTCGGGTATATTGCGGGCGCCGGAACTGCCGAAAACGACAAACTCCGCGCCTATTTCTTTTGCCCGCCGCAAAGCCTCCGCGGTATAGCCGCGCAGGCCGGCAAGATCAACATCGGGTCCGGTTATACGCTGCTGCGGGGGATAAAAGTTGTTGCATGCCTCCGAGCGCAGGCCGGCTTTCTCCAGCCTCCGGTTCAAAGCGGAAAAACCCGCCGCGTCCAAAGCCGCTACATCCCGCAGGGACAGCTCAATGTAATCGTATCCAAGCCCTGCGGTTTCCTCCACGATCTTAATACCCACAGGATCTTCCTCGGGATAAATCATGCATCCGCACATACCGATCTTCATAATTGTTTCCCGCCTTTTCGAATCATGCCAGAATAATATTGAAAGAAGACCAGTTTGTCTCGTACTCAAACTGACCGAGTAAATTGTATATACGCAGCTTGTACCTGTATGTTCCCCTGTCTACCGGAACGTCGGTAGAAGCGGTTTTTATTGTTTTTCGGATTACTTCCCGGTAGTCGTTTCCGTCTTTTCTTTCAAGTATGAGTTCATATGAAGAGGCGTTTTCATCGCGGAGCCAGGAAAGACGCTGAATAACCTGGGCCTCCGTGGCTGTACGGATGGAAAACACCGTACCTATATCCCGAAGCTCGATTCGCCTGACCTCCGGTATATTTATGGTAAAGCGGCTCTCCGTAACGGTACGGCCTCCCGCGGTTACCTGCCAAATGAAGGGGCCGCGGCTCAAAATTTTCAGATCCCGCAGGGTGTAGGAGTTTTCGGAAACCGGTACGCTCAAAATACGCCGCTGGTCTTCGCCCTGAAGCAGGGTAAAGGTATACCCCGAAGCCCCGGCGACGGCGTTCCATTTGAAGGTGATTTCCTGCCTTGCCAAATGTTCGACCCTGAACACAAAGTCATCCGGCGGCTCAAATCGGGGCCGAGGAGGGGGTTCCGGCGCGGCAACCTGCGGCGCGGCCACGGAGCTCACGATGAGCTTCTTTGCCGAAGACTGCTCGCCCCCGCCTGTCACGCGCCAATACCAGGTTCCCGCGCTCAGGCTTTGTATACGGTGGGTTTCTCCGCTTACTGTTTCGTTCAGTTCAAGCGAAGAAAAGCCCGCGTCGCGGGAAATCTGAAAGCTGCCGACGGGCACATTCGCCTTCCAGGTAAACCGGAGGCCGGATACGAGATCCTCCCGTACCGTGGTATTATCCGGGGGAGATAACGCGCCCAGAGCAGCCTCAGAGGTAAAAGACCATACGGGAGAAAGCTGCGAATCTTCTTTTCCGTTTGTTCCGTAGACGCCCCAGTAGTACCGCCCTTCTCCGAGGGGCGCGGCCTGTGCGGTATAAATATAGTAGCTGTTCTTTACCTCCGCCTGTATTACGGGATTGCTTAAATCCTGGTTTTGGGAAATCCTCAGGGTAAATGAACCTGTTTCGGCTTTGGGCTTCCATGAGAACCAAATATCATCCCGCCGTCGGGCCGCGATCAGGGTGCTTCCCGGGGCCGGCGCTATGAGGGACGGAGCGGGAAGCACATCGTGCTGCTCAATCGCAAAAGAAGAAACCGGAGAAGGCTCCGCGCCGCCTTCGTATTCGGAGGAGAAGCCGAGGGTAACCCGCCAATACCAGCGTCCCGGCCCCAGTTGGGAATATAAGGCCGACGAGCCCCGCGCCTGGGTCTGCAGCCGGGGATTCTCCATGGCCGGGTTATCCGCAACCTCAAGAAGATAATACAGGGCTATGCTTTCTCCCGAACCTTCGCTCCAGCGAAATCTCACCGCGGGATAGTCCGATTTAAAGGAAAAAACCTGATCCTCCGCAGGCGTAAGAAGCGTCGGAGGCGGGGCATTGATTATGGTGATTTTTCCGGCGGCGGCCGAAGCGGGAATATTTTGCTGCCCTTTCCGCGCGGGATAAGCCCTCCACCACCAAACTCCCGGCGTCAAATTCACGGACGCCCTGTTTCCGTCAAGGTCCCGGGCCGTTGTTATATTTTCAAAATTCCGCGACGCGGATACTTCAAGCCGGGTAAACTGTCCGTCGTAATTCACGGGATTGAACAGGAATTCCACGGAAAGGCCCGACTGCCCGCGGCTTAAAAGCCGCGCGCCCGGCCGGGGAGAAAGAACCGCCGTCATGGGCAGGGCTTCTTCTTTACCCTCCGGGGTCAGGGAAAGCGCCGAACCCGCCGAAGCCTCGCGCACGCCGTCCTGTGTGCTGATGGCGGCCCGCCCTTCCGAGACCCACAGACCCATCTTTCCATCGGCGTCTGTACGCGTACTGACAACTCCGCCGCTGCCGACTGTGACGGTATTCCCGCCCGACGAAAGCACGAAGTCCGACCCTTTGGCGTTGACGCTCACTCCGCCTCCGCTTACAGTCAGACGCGGAATGGACTGTTCGGCAAAAATCTGAATCAGGCTGTTCTCCGCAAGGTCGACGCTCCCCCCGCTGGAAAAAAAGACTGTCGCCTCGGACAGGTCTTCGGTACGGATAAAGTCGCCGTTATAGACAGGGCTTTCACGCTGCAATCTGTCCCAGAGCAGCCGGTCGACGAAACGCCGCTGAACGGCTTTGTATTTATATGTGATGATTCCCACAGGTTCTTCGTTCTGCCTTGAAAGGGTCTGGTAGAAGTCAAGGCGGAAATAATGAATGCACAGCGCGGCGGCGGCGGCGCACAGCAGGGCCACCAGAACGTCAAAAAAGAGGGAAAGACTACTCCACGATTTTAAATTTTTGCTCTTCTGCATTAATGTTTACCTTGCTCATGTCCGGGGCCGGAAGCCCTAAAAGGCGCCGCACCGCGGGCAATGTAGAAGGCTTCGGCTGCTTTTCGCCTTTCGGAGCCTTCAGATTTATTACTGCGAATATCCGTATGGGGTTTTCTTTTCCCTTTACCATGACGGAAGGCATCTCTTCAGTAAGAATGGAAGCGGCGATGAGGCGGCGGGTGTTTTCTGTAATAAGGATGTCCACTCCCATAAATTTTGTAAGCTCTTCAGTGCGTGAGGCGAGGTTTACCGCGTCTCCGACGACCGTATACTCCATCCTCCTGCTTGATCCTATCTGCCCCGCCAGTACGTCGCCCGAGTTGATTCCGCAGCCTATTTTGATAATGGGCCGTTTCTCGCTTCCCCGTGTCTTGTTGAGTTCAATGAGGGCGTCACGCATCAGGAGGGCGCTCTTTACGCAGTTCAGGGCATCGATGGCGGGAGTTTCCGCCGAGATCGGCGCGCCCCACACAGCCATGACGGCGTCTCCGATAAACTTATCCACAACGCCGCAGGTCTTCTCCACACAATCCACCATCCGCGTCATGTAAGAGTTCAGAAACCGCACAACGTCGCTTGGTTTCATTGTTTCCGCCATGCGTGTAAAGCCGCGGATATCCGAAAAGAAAATTGTGGCCTTTTTGGTTTCGCCGCCCAGAGTCAGCTCGCCCTTGGCCGCCTGTTCGGCGATTGCCTTGTTGATGAATTTGCCGAAGGACGTTTTCAGGCGCTCGCGTTCCGCGAGGCCCTTGCCCATGGACACGAAACTACGCGTAAGAAGTCCTACCTCATCACGGGCCCTGGTTTTAAGGTCAAGATCAAACTCGCCTTCCTCAATACGCCCCGCGGCGGCGGCAAGAATCCGCAAAGGGCTGCTCAGGGTTTTTGAAAAAAACCAGACAAACAGAATTGAAATGAAAAGCACGGCGCCTGTTAGAAGTATGTTCCGCCATGTCGTGGCGGCGACCCCCTCAAAAACAACATCGTATTCCACATTGGTAATAACCGCGGCGTTCGCGACAGAAAGTTTCTCAAAGGCCCCGAAGTACCGTATTCCTTTTTCATCGGTGTAGAGTCTCTGAAGGCTGCGGTCCGGGTTTTCCCAAATCATTTTGATAAAGGGCTGCTGCGCCATATTTGTCCCCGCTTTGACAATATCGGCGTTGGCGTGAACAAGAACATCCCCTTCGTCGTTTACCACGAAGGAAACGTTTGTCCCCGTGCCGAAGGTATCAATGAGGGGATCAGACGAAAAGAAAATAACCACTGCCTCCCGCCGCCAGGGACAGAACATCGCCAGAACCTGCCTGCCAAAAACCGGAGCGGCGTTGAGAAGAATAACCTCGCCCGACCGGCTTCTGTCCAGCGCTTCCCCATGAGAAGCGCTGAAGGCTACGGCGGAGGAACTTTTTATTTCGTTGGAGAGAAAGAAATCCTCATTGGCAAGCGTCCGGGCAAAGGGGGAACCGGACGGCCCTGTTTCGCCGGCGGGAGGCGTCACGCCTATAAAGGCGACATCCTTGTTGCGCTCAAAAAAAACTTCCACCGTCCGGCGGGAAACAGCGTCGCTTCCGGCAAGGTTCGCCAGAGCGCTTAAAGTATCCAGCAGCGCAAGGGAGTTGGAGCGGACCATATTCAGCAAAATTTGCGCCTCGGCGGAAGACCGTTTATTTATGTTGAAGTTATTGTCCTCCGCGGTAAGGCGGACATCCCCCGAAACCATAACCGAAACAAGAAAAGTAATAGACCCTAGAGAAAACAAGAGAAGCGCTGTAATAATAACTACCAGCTTTAGTCCAATGGGAAAACGTATCGTAAAACGGGAATCCTGTTCGAAACTCATTCTGCTCCTTTTCACAGACTTCAGCGTTACAATTTAAATCATACCTGAAAACCGGAAAACAATCAATAAAGCGAACAAACAGGATTCAATTTTTTTTGGGCCTTCCCGAAAACGCAGAACCGTCTTCGGCTCACATTTATTGGAGCCTGTTCAGAATCTCCTTATAATTCGGAATTTGGGCCCGGGGGGAGGCAAGATATTAAACAGGCTCTTAGATTTCTATATCCCGCACACTGAAACACCCGGACAACAGCCCGCTGCCGAACCTATGGTTTGCCGCGCCGGTTAGGGGGCGCTACCATCCCAGTCGTCCTTCAAGTTCCATGAACTTGATAAGATCGTCCCCCGCAAGGTCGCCTTCCCCCTTCCTCTCATACGCACGATAACGGTTTTCATATGCCGGGGCATATCTCGGGTCCAGCCTAATTGCTTCGGTACAATCGGCAATCGCCTGATCGTAGTCGCCCTTGTTATAATACGTGTTCCCTCGGTCACTATATACTCCGGGATCACGAGGTTCGAGACTAATGGCTTCGTTATGGTCGGCAATCGCCCGGTCATAGTCGCCCTTGGCGGCATACACGAGTCCCCGGTTGCTATACATAGTTGCGGTATTAACCCCATCGGGCTCTATCCTGATACCCTCGGTAAAACTGGCGATGGCCCGGTCATAGTCTTGCTTGTTACGATACGCTTTTCCCTGATGATAATAAAACCGGACAGGACCCAAATCCCTTTTGATGGATTCGGCATAATCGGCATTGATTCTAATGGCCTCGTTATAGTCGTCCATAGCGAGGTCGTAATCTTGTTCCCGGTTGTACCCTCGCTCTCTAAAAAGCCCCATTGCACGCTGATAATACGCACTCCCCCGGAGATAATATGCGCGCGCATTATCGGGGTCTATCCTCAAAGCCTGGGTATAATCGGCAATCGCCCGATCGTAGTATTGTTTGTTACCGGCGCTGGATCCCCGGTTAATATATGTGATACCCCGTGCAAGGTACAAAGAGGCAAGATTGGGGTTTATCCTGATGGCCTCGTTATGGTCGGAGATGGCGTGGTCATAATCAGCCCAATTATAAAGATGCGAAAGCCCCCGATTGCTATATGCCTCGGCAAAATTGGGGTCGATCCTGATAGCCTCGGTAAATTCGCTTATCGCCTGGGTATAGTTATCGCCATTCAAATAAGAAATACCCCGTTCATAGTACTCCCAAGCCAGAGGATTTACCCCGGCAGGAGGCTCCGCCACCGCCGAAACCCGGACTCCTAACAGGAAAACAGCGGTGACGGCCATAAAAAACAGCGCCCGGTTTTTAAAAAATTTCGTTGCATGGTTCATAGTTACTTCTCCTTGTTATTGCACCTTGTTTCTATATTCCCGCCGCCCGGTTTTCCCGAAAGCCGGACATCCGCGGCAGCAGGTTCTCCCTCACCTCACATCCGCTACGGTGAAGTTGATATACCCTTCCGGCGTACTGGTGGTAGGGTGTTGCGCTCCCCGCGTCATCCTCCTGACCGTCTCCGACACATACGTGTCCAGTTCCTTCATCGTTACATCCCCGTCCTTAATCTCCGGACTTGGGCCTGCCCTTTACGGAGGGGCTCCGCCCCTCCTTTCCCCCGCCTCCGGCGGGGGCGGACAGTCCTGTCGCACCAGGCTGTTTTACAGAACTCAAGGACGAACAAGCCGAAAACCGATGCTGCTGTACCGGTTCGACGGCGTACCACTGTCCCGATCGGCCGAACGCAGGTTCCCGGCGCCGCTGCCCCAACCGCCGCCGCGCAGGACCCGGCCCGAGCCGGAAGCGGCCCCCGCAGGGTCGCTCAGGGCGGACCTTGGATAAGTCCCGTACCAGTCCCAGCACCATTCCCACACGTTCCCGCTCATATCATGGAGGCCCAAACTGTTCGCCTGTTTCGTCCCCACCGGATGCGTTCTCCTCCAGCTGTTATCCGTATACCAGCCCACCGCGTCGGCATTATTGCTGCCCGAATAGCTTAGGATGAGGTAATCCTTGTCCCCCCCCTTGGCCGCGTATTCCCATTCCGCCTCCGTGGGCAGCCGGTAGCCTGTGGCGCTAAAGTTACAGGTTATAGTAGAATCCCTGCTCCCCCGGTAGGCCGGTGTTAAGCCCTCTTTCAGGCTCCGCTTGTTACAGTATTCAATGGCGTCATACCAGCTTACGTTTTCCACCGGCAGGTCATCTCCTTTAAAATTACCGGGGTTTGTGCCCATGATCTCCTGCCATTCCTTCTGGGTTACCTCGCACTTAGCCATATAAAAACTTTTTACCGTTACGCTATGAACCGGCTTTTCATCATCATCGCCGTTGGCGCTCCCCATCTGAAAGGTCCCGCCCTCCACCCGCACCATGTTGGCGGGGGCGGGACGTTCCGGCGGCGCGGCGGGACGTCCCGCGACAGGCTGTGCCGCAGGAGCGGCGATAACGGGCGCGGCGGGGCGGCGGCCGAGGTAAGCGGCGGTATCCAGTTGGGAATAGATGGCCGGAACCTGGGCACCGCCGCTTGCCTGCCGCACGTCCGCCATGGTTCGGCGGAAAAGATCGTAGAGCTCCAGTTCCTGGTTTTTCAGGTTGTTCAGCAGATGGGTGGTAAAGAGGCCGTTTTGTCCTGTCCCGTCCGCAGCGGTGGAACCCGCGGAGGTGGCGTAGACGATGATGCTTCCGGGGGGCTGGGCGGAAACCACGGTAAGACCCCGGGCGCCGCCCCGTTTCCAGCTAAAGGGGTTGTCCCGGCAGGCGTCCAGCACTACCACGTTCAGATGGTTTCCCGCCTCCTGTATATAGTCCAGGGTCCGCTGCATGTTCAGGGCTTCATATTGAAAATCCGCCTCCCGCTGAATATCGGCGTTCACCGGGATAAGGTAATTTTCCCCCGCGGACTGTACCCCGTGGCCGGCGTAGTAGAAAAAACCGTAGGAATCCGTTGCGGCTTCAAGCCGCCGGCTGAAACGATTGACCCCCTCGTTCATCTGCCGCAGGGTGGCGTTGGTCAAAAGCTCTACCTGGAAGCCCAGCCCTTCCAGGGTGGTCTTCATGGCCGAGGCGTCGTTCACCGGATTTCTCAGGGGGGTAATGGCGGTATAGGCTCCGTTCCCGATCACCAGGGCGAATTTCGCGTTTTGCTGGGCGCTCAAAACAAAAAATGGTGATACCAGAATGACGGTTACCAGCAGATATTTTTTCATACTATCCTCCTCAAGTGTCCCCGGCGGCTAACGGACGCCGAAGAAGTTTTTAACTTCCCTTTCTATCAACCGATTGGGAATAATGAAGGGCTTTTCCTGAATGCTGACGAATACCCGATCCTGGACCCGGTAATTTCCCGCGATGCCGCTTGCCCGGAAGGTTCCCTCCCGTTCATTGCCGGTAAAGCTGCCTCCCTTACCCT